>NZ_JAUSUC010000037.1 GCF_030813365.1 Oikeobacillus pervagus | reverse complement strand
TTCTTAATTGGTTCGCTCGACTTGCATGTATTAGGCACGCCGCCAGCGTTCGTCCTGAGCCAGGATCAAACTCTCCAAAGAATTTGATTTAGCTCATAAAAAATAACGTTGTTAAAACATTATGGTTACGCTTCGTTTTGTTCAGTTTTCAAAGATCAACCATCTTTCGACAGCGACTTTTCTATAATAACAAGTCTTCAAAGTGCTGTCAACACTTTTTTTTATTTTTTAATAAGTTGTTCCGAAAGACATTTACTAATATATCAGCTTTATTAATAATCGTCAACATATATTTTCTTTTTTTATTCAAACATTTTTCATTACCACTACAAATTATATGGAAACATCTATGTAACAACTTGCCAGCTCTTATCAGAGTCATTAAGAATATTATTCAGACTTCCTTTTTTTCACTTTATTATTCATAACATATTTCATACATTCTTGGTGAGATGCCACTCGTTTAAACAAATCGAATAAGATTTTATAGCGCTCCTTCATCGATCTCTTTATGACATGGTCAATGCGGTGATCCTCAAGATCGAATAAAATTTCATCCATTTCCCGTTTTAATAAATAATGAATTTCCTGCTTCTCTTTTTTGTTGATTAATAATCCAAGCATATAATTTCGCTCCTTCAATTTTTTGGTAATTGTAGTTTTTTCAATAATGCTTATTTTTATTACATTTATTTTTTTACGGTCATATTATCTGTTTCTATTTACATAGGATGAAGTAAAGACTTGTCTATGGAGGGTAGGAAATGAACTTTATTTATGTCTTAAATGGAAAAAAGATAAAAAATACACTACTAATTGTTTTAATTTCCTTTTTTACCGCGGTTTTATTATTCACTCAAAATATTGTCCATATTCCTGTATTCTCTGTGAAAGATGGCCCCAAAGCAATCTATAAAGGAGAAAACGGAATTGCCCTTACGTTTGACCTTGGATGGGGAGATGAAAGAGCCGAACCAATTATCGAAACACTGATTAAAAACAATATAAATAGAGCCACTTTTTTTCTATCTGGGTCTTGGGCGGAAAGGCATCCTGATTTGGTGAAGAAAATAGTGGAAAATAAATTTGAAATCGGAATACTTGGATATTCATATACAGATTATACAAGTCTTGAGAATTCAGAAATTAGAAAGGATATTCAAAAAGCTCAAGCAGTGTTTAAAAAGCTCCAGGTAAAGGATATTAAATTGCTGCGCGCGCCTACAGGTCATTTTGATAAAAGGGTCATTCAAATTGCTAACCAATATGGACTCACGATCGTCCATTGGAGTGTAAATACGAATGATTGGAAAAATCCGGGAGTGAATAAAATCATTGAAAATGGGTCTAAGGCTAGGAATGGAGATATCATCCTCCTCCATGCCTCTGATTCTGCCAAGCAAACAAAAAAGGCATTACCTGATCTCATACAACGAATAAAGGATAAAGGTGATTTTGTTACAGTGTCTGACATGATGACAAACGGAAAAGTCCACACCACTCTCGTCCCTTAATCGAAGGCGCCTTGATCATCGGTGTACGGATTTCGCAAGTTTTCGACTGAGATAAAGGTAACACAGCGAGGCACTTCACGAGCTGATGTTGACTTATCATAGGGAGAAGACGGAGAAATTTGCTAAACGATCGGCGCTTTAAGCGGGATGTGGACACATTTTTAAAGGATGATCCACAGCTCTAGATTTTATAGCAGTAGAAAATAGCGAAGCCGTTATGACTTCGCTATTTTTTTCCTTTATTCTGTTCGACAGATGATTTATTTTTTGTTTCATTTCCTACCATGTCCGTATACTTAGGTAACATTAATAACTGATATGCATTACAAGGTAATAAGGTTAGGATCATTAAATATAGCCAGCTCTTTTCATTCACTTGTAAAACAGGTAACCATTCAAGTACCGTTACGACAACCATAAAAAATAAAGCAGAAATAAACATCTGTTTATTCGTTTGTTTTGCCTTAAGATAGGCAACAATGACCCCTACTATAAGGAGTACCGCCGCTAAGCTCAAATAAGGAACAATGGATTCCCCTTTATCTGCAAAGGCTTGGAAGCGGAAGTAGACAAGGTCAAAAAGGACAACAGCAATCAACACAAATTGAATTGCGTTCCATAGAGATAGAGAGCGGAACATTTTTACCCCAAATTGGTGAATCGTTAAATAGGCAAAATACCCCATTTGACTTATGACACTAAAGGTAAAACCTATTCCTATTAACCACATTAGGACTGAAAATATTTCCTTAATCTCCATATTCGAAAAAAGTGGGGAGAATTCATTCCATCGAACGATAAAACCTACAACAGCAGAAGTCATTCCACCCACCATTAAAGTATGCCAAAAAAATTTCACCCAATTACGGATCGTCACTTTTCTAATCCCCTAACATTTTAATATGCTCTTATGATTGTACCAACCAATAATAGAAAAATCTAGGCTTATAACTGGCGAATATTTTTTCATTCCAAGCTCATATTAAAATTAAGGAAATTGATGAAAGAGGGGCTTTAATATGAGGATGATCTTTGTGCCGCTTCTATTAGTCGTTTTTTTCCTTTCTGCTTGTGCGGAAGGGGGAGAAACAGGCGGGGGACAAATGGATTACGATCAAACTAAAAAAATGATTGTTGATATATTAAAATCTGACCAAGGAAAGCAAGCCATCCAAGAAATCCTAAAAGATGAAAAAGTCAAACAAGAATTGGTGATGGACAGTGGCGTTGTCACGGAAGCGATCAAGAATTCCATGACAAATGAAAAAGGAGAAGAATTTTGGAAGAAATCTTTCAGTGACCCTAAATTTTCTGAAGCAATCGCTAAAAGCATGAAGAAAGAAAATGAACAGCTTCTTAAAGACTTAATGAAAGATCCTGAATATCAAGAAATGATGCTTAGCATTATGAATGATCCAGAATTTAAAAAGGAATTATCTAAATTAGTTAAAAGTAAAGAATATCGTGAACATCTCCAAAAAGTCATAACCGAAACCTTTGAAAGTCCTTTATATAAAGCGAAAATTCAAGATATTTTGTTAAAGGCCGCTACTGAGCAAGTCGATAAAGATAAAAAAGAACAGGGTGGCGAAGAACAAGGGGGCCAATCCGATCAACAAGGTGGTCAAGATCAACAAGGTGGCGGGGGAGGTTAAAACTTTTGTTTCGTGAACTACCCGTCAATGAATTGACTGAGCTTCTCGCTTCATCGGGCGGTCTATCGACCTGCCCTCCACGAAGGTTCATTCCGAACCTTGCAATGGTTTCAAATGAGTGGGTCTTTCCCACATGACAGGCATTATTTTACGTGGTGACTGTTCTTTCTTCACCACAACCCCATATAATGCAGTTTTCAAAGAACACTCGTTCTTGTAAGTAGTATATCATGTTTTGTCTTGCCATCCCACAAGGGGATTTCGACAAAAGCGTACTCTCATCTCTACTCTAAAGAGGTAGAGGATTCCCGTCCGCAATCCTAAACAAGCACAAAAAGGGAAGGCATCTGCCTCCCCTTTTTATTTATTTTGAAAGAATGTCTACAACTTTCTTCGCCATTTCTCCATATATTTTCCCTGTTGGGTGATCTTCTGCATAAATGGATGGAGCAAAATCCTCATCATTCCAATCCGGTTGTTGAAGTGGCAGTTTCCCAAGTAGTTCCGTTCTTAGTTCTTCAGCTAACTTTTCTCCCCCACCTTGTCCAAAGACAAATTCTTTCTCTCCTGTTAAGCGACTTTCGAAATACGACATATTTTCGATGACACCCATGATTTCATGACTCGTTTGTAAGGCCATCGCACCTGCACGCGCTGCAACAAACGCTGCTGTCGGATGAGGTGTTGTCACGATAATTTCCTTACAATGTGGAAGCATCGAATGTACATCTAAAGCGACATCTCCTGTTCCTGGAGGTAAATCAAGAAGTAAGTAATCTAAATCTCCCCACTCCACTTCAGAAAAGAAATTATTCAACATTTTTCCAAGCATCGGGCCACGCCAAATAACAGGGGCATTATCTTCTACAAAAAATCCCATAGAAATGACTTTCACACCGAAGCGATCAACCGGAAAAATCTTTTCCCCACGAACAACAGGTCTTTTCGTAATCCCCATCATATCAGGAACACTAAATCCATAGATATCGGCATCAATCAGTCCCACTTTCTTCCCTAATCTTGCTAGTGCAACAGCTAAATTCACAGAAACAGTAGATTTCCCTACGCCCCCTTTTCCACTAGCAATAGCAATAAAGGTTGTCTTACTGTTTGGTCCTAATATCCCTTCAGAAGAGTTGGAAGCATTAAGAACATCGCCATGCTTTTTCAATTCCTCTTCCGGCAGGTCAGCAAAGCGAATCCCCACAGTAGCCGCTCCTGCACCTTTTAATAAATTCACTATTTCTGTTTGCAGTTGCAATTGTTCAGCAGTACCCGTCTTTGCTAAGGCTACCTTCACACTTACATGATTTTTTTCTTCTTTCACCTTGATTTCGAGTATTCCATTGGTTTCTTCAAATGTTTTATGTAAAAATGGATCTTTTAACCCCTTTAACAAGCTTTCAACTTGTTGTTCTGTAACCATGATTAGACACCATCCTTTTGTTGTATACATTCATTCACGCCATTTTCAGTATACCATATAATATAGACGAATTAGGAGTCATAGATACCTTAATAAAAATCATTAATGAGCAGGGGAGCGCTCCAAAATTAAACCGTTTCTTCGGTAGGTTTATGGAGGTTTTTTACATCATGAGGACAAAAGCGGAAGCGCCTGTTCATCGGCGTACGGATTTCACAAGTTTAGACTGAAATAAAGGAAACGAGAGCGAGGTCCTTCACGAGCTGATATTGACTTATCGGAGGGAGAAAACGGAGAAACTCGCTAGACGATGGGCGCTGTGAACTTCCGTGGACAACATTTTTTAAAGGTTCCCCACCGTTCTATATTTTATAGTTTCCTAACGACGAAAAAGCCGTTCATTTAGTTGAATCGGCTTGATCTTCAGTAAAATACCGTAGGATCCCTTTGTAAATAGATGCTGCGACTTTTTCCTGATATTCGTCAGACTTAAGATTATTTCGCTCTTCATGATTGGATAAGAATCCTATTTCAACGAGAGCTCCTGGTTTTTTGGCATGGTTTATAAGGTAAATGCCATCAATCGCTTTCGCTAAACGATCGGTGTTTTCTAAATTATATACCAGTTCATCTTGAACAAACTTCGCTACTCTTTTATTTTCTTTATAATGAGGAGAAAAAAATGTTTGAGCACCTTTCCATTTAGTAGAAGGTATCGAATTTAAATGGATGCTTAAAAATAGATCCGCATCTGATTCATTGATCAACTTTAGTCTCTTTTTTAAATCTTCTACTTTTCTTCGACTATAACCTTTTGTTTCTGGTGACGCTAAATCTTCGTCTTTTTCACGTGTTAAAATAACCAGAGCACCTTGTCCTTGTAAGTAGTCTCGTACTTTTTTTGCCACATTTAGTGCAATATCTTTCTCCACTATGCCTTCTCTTTCAGCACCACCATCTGGCCCACCATGTCCCGGGTCAAGATAAATGATTTTTCCAGATAACGGGAGATTCCAGGATTTCCATGAATTATTATCTAAAAATTTTAATTGAAACAAAAGAAACAGCAATATACTCCCTAAAATAAACGCTGTCATTTTTATTTTCCGGTTCATCCAACTTTCCCCTTCCTTGTCCTCGCTAATAAAATATATGGGACAAGAAAGAACATTAGAACTAAGTTATTGTAATCGTAATTTACGGCGGAGTTTACCTTTTTCAAACCCTTCCTCCCACCATTGACTAACAAAATGTTCACATTTGTACAGGATGCTTTCATCATTGACTGAATTGGTGAACCCCATTCGGCTCCAATACAACCAGAAGTTATACAAAGTATCGGTTAAATGATGAATTTCATTCGAACAGCGGTCTCGAACATACACAACTTCTTCTCCATAATAGCCAAATTTACTAAAATGCCCTCCTAACAAAAAAGCCTCGATCGCTACATCAAAGCAAGCCTCATCAAATCCTTCATCCATCAACATACCGCCATTTATTTTTATATTTCCAAAGTGATCTTGCACACTTTTCTTTAATGATTTTATGGAGATTTCCTTTAATAATCTTCTTTCATTTTTGATTTGTTTTTCTCTCTGTTTCGTTTCAAAAGAAGTAATGACATTATCGATATTGCCCACCCCCCTTTCTCTGTATTTTTTGAAAAAGGGGGGAAACTATACAATAGTAGGGTTCACAATCATTGGTAATTGTAAATGGATCTTTTTCTAATTTGCCATTATGTAAAAGGGGGGAAAATCAAACGTTTGTTTACCCTTCATCTATCCGATAACAAAGACCAATCCTTTTATTAATCAAGCGTTTGTTTAATTAACTCCCGATTACGTTTTTTAAACACTTCATTGTGAGAGGAAACCATCGCGAATTGGCTCGCTTCCGGCTGAATATACTTTTTCGCTCTATTGACCGCATTCGCTGCATCTTGGAAAGCACCAGCAATTAAATGTACTTTCCCGTCATGTTTTAAAATATCTCCCGCGGCATATAGGCCTTCAATGGAGGTTTCACTAACAGAATTCCCCTTAATAAAGTATTGATCAATCATCTCAATATTCATTTCACTCTGTTCAAGCAATGTTGCATCTCGCTCATAACCATGATTAATGATCACTTCATCAACCGGTAAATAGGTAATCTCCCCTGTTTCATGATTCGTTAACTCCACCCGTTCAATGACCTCATGATTGTCACTCGCGATGAGTTTTGTGATGGTCGTCTGAAAAAAGCAATCAACAGAACTGTTCATAAGTCGTGTAACTTGGGCTTCATGACCAGCCAAGCCCTCTTTCCGATAGGTTACATACACTTTTTTGGCAATGGGCTCTAATTCATTTGCCCAGTCGATGGCCGAATTTCCTCCTCCCGAAATAATGACTGTTTTATCCTTAAATCGTTTTAAAGATTTCACGGTATAATTTAAATTCGTTACTTCAAATCGTTCAGCACCTTCTATTTGAAGCTTCTGTGGATTCAATATTCCACCACCGACAGCGATGATTACTGTTTTAGAATAATGCTTTTGTCCAGAAGCTGCTGTTAATACAAAGATCCCTTCATCATTTTTTGACATCGATTCAATCTTCTCATTCAAGATGACTTCAGGATCAAAAGTTAATCCTTGCTCCACTAGTTGATGAATTAATTTTTCACCTGGAATGGGCGTCAATGCTCCTACATCCCAAATCATTTTCTCTGGATAGACATGTATTTTCCCACCTAAATACGGTTGATATTCAATAAGCTTTGTTTTCATCTCTCTAAGACCGCTATAAAAAGCGGAGTAAAGGCCTGCTGGACCGCCTCCGATAATGGTTACATCAAATAATTCCTTCTGACCCATTTCCCCCACTCCAATTCATTATTTATTATTGATTATCATTCTCAATTAATCCTACACTTTTGTGCTGGAATTCACAATAGATATTGACAAAATAATTAGTTCGAATTATATTATTTAGAGATTGATTTTGAGAATCATTATCAATTTAATGGCAATCGGAGGTTACATAAATGATTCGGCTGTACACAGATGACTTAAGTATAGGCTATGATGATCGGCTTATCGTAAAGGATCTAAGCATAGAAATTCCTGACAGAAAAATCACAACGATTATCGGTTCAAATGGTTGTGGAAAATCGACTCTGCTCAAGGCTATGACCCGTATCATCCCTCATCGTTCTGGTTCAGTTATTTTGGATGGAGGAAATATTGCAAAAGAAAACACAAAGACCCTTGCTAAAAAGATCGCCACTCTTCCACAAACACCGGAAAGTTCAAGCGGTTTAACAGTAGGAGAACTTGTGTCTTACGGCCGTTTCCCCTACCAAAAGGGCTTCGGGCGACTCACTAAGAGGGATTATGAAGTCATTGACTGGGCACTTGAAGTAACAGGGACACAAGACTATAAGTATCGCCCTGTTGATGCCCTATCTGGTGGTCAACGTCAACGCGTTTGGATTGCAATGGCTCTTGCTCAGGAAACAGAAATGATCTTCCTTGATGAGCCCACTACTTACTTAGACATGGCCCATCAATTAGAGGTATTGGAGCTTTTGCAAAAACTAAACTCAGAACAGGGACGAACAATTATTATGGTTCTTCATGATTTAAACCAAGCTGCCCGCTTTGCCGATTATATGATCGCATTGAAGGATGGTGCGATTGTCAAAGCAGGAAATTGTGAAGAAGTCATATGTTCTGATGTCTTGAAGGAAGTGTTTTCAATCGATGCTGAAATCGGAAGAGATCCCAGAACAAACAAACCGATGTGCATCACCTACAACTTAGTAAAGGAGCCCCAAAAATGAAAAAAGTACTCATCCCTTTCTTATTATTATTTGTATTAATCGTTAGTGCATGCAGTAATGGATCCACAGAAAAGAAAGAAGCGAAAGAAAACAAAGAAGGTACCATTACATATCAATCTGAAAATGGCCCTGTAGAAGTACCAGCAAATCCGAAACGTGTCATTTCGCTTTCAGGTTTTACAGGAAATATTTTACACCTTGGAGTGAATGTCGTCGGTGTCGATGTATGGTCAAAGAATAACCCCACTTTTAAAGAAGAATTAAAAGATGTTCAAGAAGTTTCAGATGAAAACTTGGAAAAAATTATTGAACTAGAGCCTGATTTAATCATCGGATTGTCTAATATTAAAAACATCGATAAATTAAAAAAAATCGCTCCAACCGTTACATATACTTGGGGAAAAGCTGATTATTTAACTCAACATATTGAAATTGGAAAGCTTTTGAATAAAGAGAAAGAAGCGAAAGAATGGGTAAATGACTTTAAAAAACATGCTGAAGCTACCGGAGATGAAATTCGCGCAAAAATTGGCGAAGATGCAACTGTATCTGTCATCGAAAGTTTCAATAAAGATCTGTATGTTTTCGGAAATAACTGGGCCCGCGGAACCGAGATATTATACCAATCAATGAAATTGAAAATGCCTGAAAAGGTTAAGGAAGTCGCATTGAAGTCTGGCTACTACACGATTTCTGCTGAAGTTCTTCCAGAATATGCTGGGGATTATATCGTTCTTAGTAAATATTCTAATGCTGACAACTCTTTCCAAAACACAGATACGTACAAAAATATTCCTGCGGTTAAAAACAATCGAGTATTTGAATTAACTGGGAATGGAGCTTCCTTTACTGACCCAATCACATTAGAAAAGCAACTAAAATTTTTCGAGAAATCATTTCTAAATAAGTAAAATTACCTGGCTGTCCTATAAACATAGGTTTAAATTCTGACTCTACATCTGGTTAGAAGCGGAAAGAGTCATAGAAAGTCGACTCCTTACATATGACAGCCACTTTCCTATTATATAAAAGAGAAGATGAGAGAGTGATGATGAAAGAAAATCAACGTTCTATTCCGTTTATATTCAAACTAATGGTTAGTCTAGTAGTATTTGTTGGGATGTTTTTTATTTCTATGGTATTTGGAGCAGCCGATTCAACGATCAAAGATGTGTGGACCGCCCTTACTTCCAATGCTGAAACAGATACTACTTTAATGTTGCGAGAAATCCGCTTTCCAAGGGAAGTAGCAGCGGCTTTTATCGGAGCAGCGCTAGCCGTTTCAGGTGCGATTATGCAAGGAATCACAAGAAATCCACTGGCAGACCCAGGATTACTAGGGTTAACTGCTGGGGCAAATGCTGCGTTAGCCATAACGATCGCCTTCCTCCCCTCGGCCAATTATTTCATCATAACCATTGCTTGTTTTATCGGGGCAGCTATAGGTACTATTATGGTATTTGGAATTGGGGCGCTTAAAAAGGGAGGGTTTTCCCCCCTTCGAATTGTACTAGCTGGGGCAGCGGTTTCTGCCTTCCTCTATGCAGTCGCAGATGGAATCAGCATATATTTTAAAATATCCAAAAATGTCTCAATGTGGACAGCAGGTGGGATGGTCGGGACATCATGGAATCAGCTACAAGTGATTATTCCATTTATCCTTATCGGGATATTTGTTTCGTTTCTTCTCGCAAGACAACTTACCATCCTTAGTTTAAATGAAGATGTTGCCGTTGGATTAGGACAAAAGACAACTCAAATCAAAGCGATCCTTTTTATTGTCATTATTATATTAGCAGGTGCTGCTGTTTCACTTGTAGGGAATATGGCTTTCATCGGTCTAATGATCCCTCATATCGTTCGCGCCATCGTTGGAACGGATTACCGATTTATTATTCCGATGGCAACGATTATTGGAGCTACGTTCATGCTTTTCGCCGATACAATTGGACGTACGATTCATGCTCCCTTTGAAACACCTGTTGTAGCCATTGTTGCCGTTTTGGGCTTACCTTTCTTCCTTTTCATCGTGAATAAAGGAGGGAAAACATTCTCATGATTCATTCATCTATTATAAAAAAACAACGAATCCTTCTATGGAGTTTACTAGTACTTTTGATCATCACCAGTGTGATTGGAATGGGATGGGGATTTTCCTCTCTATCTTATAACCGAATCGTTCCAACCCTTTTCGGTCAAGGTACATTTAAAGAAGAATTTGTTTTATTTTCAATACGATTACCAAGAATTATCATAACCATTTTAGCCGGTATGGCCCTTGCACTATCTGGAGCTATTTTACAAGGAATTACGCGCAACGACTTAGCTGACCCTGGAATCATGGGAATCAACTCGGGTGCAGGTGTTGCTGTTACCGTTTTCTTTCTATTCTTTCCAATTGAGCCTGGGGCCTTTATTTATCTGATTCCACTTATTGCTTTTATTGGTGCCTTATTGACGGCTTTCTTAATCTATATCTGTTCTTATTCAAAAAATGCGGGATTACCTGCAGTAAAATTAGTGTTAGTTGGAGTTGGGTTTTCTATGGCACTTTCAGGGGCGATGATTGTCCTAATTTCATCCGCTGAACCGGAAAAAGTGGATTTCATAGCGAAATGGCTAGCAGGAAATATTTGGGGAGCAGATTGGCCATTTATTTGGGCCCTTCTCCCATGGTTAGTTCTTCTTATTCCGTTTACATTGTATAAAGCGAATAAATTAAACCTTCTTGCATTAAATGAGCCCGTCGCCATCGGTGTTGGAATATCAGTTGAAAGGGAACGATTCATCTTATTAATAACAGCTGTTGCCCTTGCCGCTTCTGCTGTTTCCGTTACTGGCGGAATCAGCTTTATCGGACTTATGGCTCCCCATATCGCCAAAGGATTAGTGGGGCCTAGAAACCAACTATTCATCCCAATTGCCATTTTAATTGGAGGGTTCCTATTACTGCTCGCCGATACAATTGGCCGTAACTTAGCAGATGGCAATGGAATCCCCGCAGGCATAATCGTCGCCTTCATCGGCGCACCCTATTTTGTTTATTTGTTATTAAAAAAATAGATTCGTACAGAGACGAGGGTATTCACAGAAGGAGCTTTCCTTTTGGGCTGCTCTCGTCTTTTCATTCTAATAGCCACTCTCTATTACACACATTCCTAGTAATAGTAGAAATCCGCAAAATCCCTTTTCTTAATGCTTCATTGATGATACAACATCTTTTAATGGCTGATCCACAGTTCAAATAGCGCACACAATCATAAAAGTCTTCTTCTAAATGATCCATGGATCATTTAGAAGAAGACTTCTCTGTTCCAAAATGGAACTTGGAAAGCTGATCGATTTCTACAAGCAACAGCCTATCCATGCTGCACTTCAACTTCTTTGAGTACACATCTTCCCTTGCCGAATGGGATACAAAGCGGAGTTCCGAATAATGGATCCCTCGTCACTTGACAGTCCATTTGGAATACTTCCTTCACAAGCTCACAATTGATAACTTCCTCTGGTCTTCCTTGATCATAAATCTTTTTATCCTTAAGAGCGACAATATGATGTGCATAACGGCAGGAAAGATTTAAATCATGGAGTACCATGATAATCGTCCGTTTTTCTTTTTCATTTAGTTCGAATAATAAATCCAAAATTTCAATTTGATGGGTCATATCTAAATAGGTGGTCGGTTCGTCAAGCAAGATAATATCCGTTTCTTGAGCTAATGTCATCGCAATCCAGGCACGCTGTCGCTGTCCACCTGAAAGGGAATCGACCGTTCTCTCAGCCAAGTCGGTCATTCTTGTGGCCTGAAGTGCCCGTTGCACGGCCTCTTCGTCTTCCTTCGACCATTGTTTTAACCAACTTTGATAAGGATAACGCCCTTGTTTCACAAGCTGAAGTACGGTTAACCCTTCTGGTACTTCTGGGGACTGTGGTAAAATAGCTAAACTTTTGGCTACTTCCTTTGTTGGAATCTTGGCAATGGATTTCCCTTCTAAAATGACCGAACCATTTAAAGGCTTTAATAACCTTGCTAAAGATTTCAATAGAGTGGACTTTCCACATCCATTACTACCAATAAAGACGGTTATTTCACCTTTTGGAATCGTTAAATTCAACTTGTCAATAATTAAGGTATTTCCGTAGGATAAGGACAATGCCTCTGTTTTTAAAGCATTCATGAATCAAGACCCCCTTAAGAGTTTCTAGTTTTATATAAAAGGTAAATAAAATACGGTGCTCCAATTGCGGCAGTGAAAACTCCTGCTGGAACTTCAAGTGGTAAAAATACCGTTCTCCCAATTAAATCAGCCAACATGA
Organism: Oikeobacillus pervagus; assembly: GCF_030813365.1. Taxonomy (NCBI): domain Bacteria; kingdom Bacillati; phylum Bacillota; class Bacilli; order Caryophanales; family Bacillaceae; genus Oikeobacillus; species Oikeobacillus pervagus. The sequence goes on along the minus strand of NZ_JAUSUC010000037.1, from coordinate 17,361 downwards.
CCAGTAGACCGCCAATCAGTGCGGATACCGGAAGGACTGCGCCAAAACTTGAACCCACTAGTCGTCTTGCCATATGTGGTGCCATGAGCCCGACAAAACCGATACCACCGCCAAATGCAACAGCACTCCCTGTTAATGCAGCGCTTAATAGAAGTAAAGCAAATCGGTTAAACTGCACACGACTACCAACACCTGCGGCAATAGGGTCTCCAAATTCTTGTATGTTAATCGTCCGTGTCATGACAATCGTGATGAAGAGAAGCAAGATAGTAATGGGCAAAAGAATTTGTACTTGCTCCCAATTTGCCGTATACACACTACCCGTGATCCAAACATTTGCCTGGGCAGCTTGATAAATTGGTCCTTTAATCATTAAAAGTGTCGTGATTGATTTTGTTAATAATGTGATGCCAATTCCGATTAGCACAATTCTGAATGATGATACTCCTTTTTTCCAAGCTAGAAAATAAACGAAAAAGGATGTGACAATTGCCCCAATAAAAGCTGACACAGGCATCCAGCTAATACTAACAGTCAACGAATGGTTGCTATCAGAAAATATGGCTAAAAAAAGCATGACGGCTGTCGATGCACCGCCCGTGACCCCTATAATATCTGGTGATGCCAACGGATTACGAACTAAGTTTTGCAAAATGCCACCCGAAACCGCCAAGCACATCCCAATTAATAAAGCGATCAAAATTCTTGGCAAACGAAACGAATTGATAATTAATTGATTCATCTCATCACCCATGCCAATGATCGTTTTAAATGATTCAAATGGTGAAATCATAACTTCACCGACACTTGTCGACACAACCAAAACAATAAATGTAAGAATCAAAAAGATCAAAGCGACCAAGAATGCTTTTCTATCTACTAAAAAGGAAATAAACCCTTTTCCTAAACGAACAGAGGAATACTTTTTCATGATTATTTGAACCCCCCTCTAGCAATGTATATGAAAAAAGGTGTTCCAATAATCGCCGTCATGACACCGACCGGCACTTCTTCTGGCATGACGACAAAACGCGCCCCTATGTCCGCTAGAACTAAAAGGATACCGCCAAAAACAGCAGAGTAAGGTAAAATCCAGCGATAATCATTTCCTGCTACATATCTTGCAATATGAGGAATCACAATTCCGATAAAACTAATCGGACCGGCAATCGCAACAGCTCCCCCCGAAAGAAGAATGACTGCAATCCCTGTAAATATTTTGACCATTCCGGTTTTTAATCCTAAACTTTTTGCAACATCTTCCCCCATCGCAAAAATATTCATTTTGGGGGCTAAAAAAATACAAAAAACAAAAGCGATCACGATATATGGAAATACTGAAGTTAAATACTCAAGCTTACGCCCTTGAACAGAACCGGCAAGCCAAAACAATACTTGATCTAGTGCTGCCTCATTTATTACTAAAAAGCCTTGCGTCATGGATGAAAAAAGTGCAGCCACAGCGGCTCCCGCTAAAGTAAGCTTTAAAGGAGTCAATCCTTCCCTTCCCAACGTCCCAATAAAGTAAACAATTAAACTGGAAATCGCCGCTCCCAAAAAGGCAATCCATACATACGCTTGAAGGTTGCTTATAGAAAAAATGGAAAACGCAACAACGATCGCAAATCCCGCTCCTGAATTAATTCCAAAAAAACTTGGTGAAGCCAGTGGGTTTTTCGTCAAAGCCTGAAGCAAAGCACCCGCCAAAGCAAGACATGCCCCTACAACCGAAGCGATGAAAGCCCTCGGCAAGCGAACATCGCGGATGACGATATGTTCATTTGACCCATTAAAATGAGAAAAGGCCTCCCAAGCCATTTTCCAGTTCGTATTTGTATAGCCATAAACAATACTCATACACATACTGAATAACAGCATTAAAATTGAAATACATAAAATAATTGCTCTCAAACGATTGGTCAAAACCATTTTTTGTCTCTCCTGATTAGCCAAAATTATTTCTTGATTCATATCATATTGTACCAAAAGTTAATGGGGATGAAAATCATTTTCAATTAAAACTACCTATCTTCATTGTAAATACATATTGACATCTGCCATAATCCTGAATATTATTATTATTGTAAATGAAAATCATTATCATTATATTATAGTTATGGAGGACATATTATGCGTTCATATTCAAAGGCAACACTTGCTTTTGTGGCTGCGCTTTTCTTACTCGTTATGGCTGCATGCGGAAACAACGATACATCTAAAAAAGAAGAGGCCACAAAAGAAAAACCAAAAGAAGAACAGGCCTATACAATCAAACATGCCATGGGAGAAACACCCATCCCGAAAACTCCTAAACGTATCGTCATTTTAACAAATGAGGGAATTGAAGCACTTTTGGCAATGGGAGTTAAACCAGTTGGGGCTGTCGAAGCTTTTTCAGGCGACCCTTGGTATGACCATCTTTCAGATCAATTAAAAGGGGTCGAAGTTGTCGGGACCGAACAAGAAGTAAATGTTGAAAAAATCGCCGCACTTCAGCCTGATTTAATTATCGGCAACAAAATTCGCCAAGAAGCGATCTATGATAAATTAAATAAAATTGCCCCTACCGTGTTTGCTGAAACATTAAGAGGAGACTGGCAAGAAAACCTACAACTTTATGCAAAAGCGATCAATAAGGAAAATAAAGGAAAAGAAGTATTAGACAACTATAATAAACATGTTGAAGATGTGAAACAAAAACTCGGCGACAAAACGAACCAAACAATTTCCATGGTTCGCTTCATGCCCGGAAGAACTCGTATTTATTATACAGATTCTTTCTCAGGAGTCATTTTTGATCAATTAGGATTTAAACGCCCCGAAAATCAAGAAAAACTTTTTGAAAACCCTGGAAAACTTGGAAAACTTGCGGTTGAAGTAGATAAAGAGTTAATACCTGAAATGGATGGTGATATCCTATTCTATTTCACATACGCACCTAAAGATGACAAATCAGGGCTGGAATTAGAAAAAGAATGGACAAATGATCCGCTTTGGAAAAACTTAAATGCTGTTAAAAACGAAAAAGTCTATAAAGTAGACGACGTAATTTGGAACACAGCAGGCGGAGTAATCGCAGCAAATGAAATGTTAGATCAACTTGAGGAAATGTTAGCTAAATAAGATGGAAGAACAAATGAGAAAGCGCCGCAGGTCTTGTTTACGGATTTCGTATCCTTTGACTGAGATAAAGGAAACAAAAGCGAGGTAGTCCACAAGCTGATGTTGACTTATCGGAGGAAAAGACGGAGAAATACGCTAGACGATAGGCGCTGTAGGCTCGCCGTGGACAACACTTTTTAAAAGCTTATCCACTGTTCAAAATTTTATAGTTTCCTAAATAATAAAAGAACAGGAAGTAAGTTTATTACTTCCTGTTCTTTTATTTTTAGGCTGTGTGAAAGGCCAAGTTTTTTCGTATTTTATTCCATGCTTACATAAGCAAGTCTATCGATCTTTTTTAATACTAGTGCTTATCGTTCGGTCAATAAGACCTGTTAACGCTTCGATCCCTTTCGGTTCTAAATGTACACCATCTGGAGTAAAATATTCCTGATGATTTATCGCTACAGAATGCCAATCAATCAACGTAATATTTCCGTGCTCTTGGGCTTTTTTATATAAAGCATCATTCACTTTATTTTCCCATGAACGTGGTACACGTGTATTGATTAAATAAATATGAGCATTTGAGAAAGCGTTTAGCAATGTATCTATTTGATCATTAGTAAAATAACCGTTTGTTCCAAGTTGGATAATAACTGCTTTATCTGGGTGATTGAAATTTGCGTAACCAGGCACTAATGCAACGGCTTGATACACTTGCCTTCCGACTTTTCCATCAATGGTCATATCCGGATATAATTTATGCAAACTTGCTGCAATATCTATCATGACAGAGTCCCCAATAGCCAGTATCTCCGTATAAGATTTCTCTTCCTGTACAACACTTGTATCATCTTTCTTCTTTTTTGACGCTTTCTTATTCTGTTCGTCATTTAGTTCCATTTCTTGCCCAGGATCTTGATCAAAAGAATTTTTCTCTAATTCAATACTTTCCTTCTCTTCAGAACTCTTCGTAACAGAATCTTTACTACCAGAAAACGAATCTTCCTCATTTATTCTTACTTGAGTTGGATATGATGCCATTAATTTCTTCGGTTCCTCCCCTTTACCTACACCCGCGATACCAGCCGTAAAGATTAGAAGGACTAAAGGTATGAGTACAGTTGATACTTTTCGCACTAAAGGAAAGCTTCTCCACTTTAAAATGTCGATTGCCAGATACTGCCGAAGGAATGGTCGGAATCCATGTTTTCTAATCGGCATTTCAATAAAACGATATGAAAATTCCGCGATGATCAATATAATCACTAATTGCAAAGCTACTCGCCAGTATACTGGATTTCCTATTTCATAAACAGGGGTACCCAACACTATAACAGGGTAATGCCAAAGGTAGATTCCGTAAGATCTCGAACCCATCCAGCGAAGGGGCTTCCAAGAAAGTAATTTCCCTAAAAAGCTGACAGGATGACAAACACAAGCGATCAGGATGGCTGCATTGATACAAATCAACAGCATCCCTCCTCTGTATAAGAACGCTTGATATTCATCCACCTGAAATATGCAAATGATAAAAATGACAAAAGTGATTATACTAATGATGTTTAGTGTGTGGCGAAGTCCAGCAGAAAGATTTTTGGACGAAAGTCTTTTCATGGGCCAAACAAGAGCTAGACAACAGCCAATAAGCAATTCAAATGAACGGGTATCTGTCCCATAATAGACACGGCTAGGATCTGTCCCCGGTTCATACAGAATGCTCATTAACATGGCCGAACATAATGCCCCAATAAAGACGAAAATGGACAACTTGCTTCGCTTTTTAAATACATATAGTCCAATTGTTAACACAATGGGCCAAATGAAATAAAATTGTTCTTCAATCGCTAACGACCATAAATTTTTCAAAGGTGAAGGAGAGCCGAAACTATCAAAATATGAGAGCTTATGGAAAATGAACCACCAATTGCTTGCGTAAAAAATAGAAGATATTGCATCTCCGCGCACAGTGTTAAGAAGCTCTCGGTTAAATAACACCACCCAAACGACAGTAGCCATAATCATGAAATAGGCAGCTGGAATTAAACGTCTAAACCGTCCAATCCAAAATTTACGTAAATTGACTGTTAACTGATCTCCTTGTACAGGCAAAATAGTAGATGTTATTAAGTAACCCGATAAAACAAAAAAGATATCAACACCTAGAAATCCCCCTTTCGCCCAACTGAAGCTAAAATGGTAAGCTATGACAGACAGTACTGCCAACGCTCGCAGTCCATCTAATCCAGGGATATAGCGGTGACTTTTTGTATTGCTTGACATACATAACTCCTCCAATTATCTGTATAACTTCTACAAGTTGATTTATGATGTTTCAAATTCCCACTACATGTTCAGGTATAATCTTTCTTACTGATATGTGCTATGAGATTTGTATCTGGGATGCTCTTCAAATTCGTTTATTAAAGCAGTTCCTTTAATAGACGTGATGATCTAACCATTAAGTTTCATAAGATATGAATTTTAAAATCTTAGTAAGGAAAACTTTTTTATTACTTTGAGCGTCTATTTGTTAGAGAGCTGGAAATACATTTATACCTGTTACAAATAAACTGAAAGGGAGGAATAGCTCTTTAATTTTTATGGTTTATCTTCTTTTTCCTATTTGGCCTAACACCATAGAGATAACAGGAAGATCCTAAACATGAAAAATAGAACCACAAAACGCCCTTTCTCCTATTTCTATTAGGAGGAAGGGCGTTTGTAATTTTTTAAACTAAAGATGAGTGAGAGAACTTTTCAAACAAGAAAAACATAATCCCATGTTAATGAATATATCTGTCTCCCACGAGGAGATCCGAAATAACCTCGGTTGGAATTTTAAACTCTACGGCTCCCATATATCCTGGGGCAACCTCATATTCGTCAAATGCAATTACCAATTTATAATCTCCACTAATATAAAACTGCTGGTTTGGATCAATTTGTGTAAAAGGTTCCATATCCTCCTCTGTTATAAAATAAAGTTTATTAGAGTCTGCTTTCATCTGTTGTTTCATTTGTTCTTTAATGTTTTCACTAATGACCTTTACATACTCATCATTTTTAAACAAGCTCTTTAAAGTGATTAATACTTGAGCCTCTTTATCAATTGAAATATATTGGTTTTGAATATACCCGGATGCTTCTGTTCTTTGAATAGTACGACGAATGGATAAAACGGCAGGCGTCTCTGTCACCTTTTCATAATCACTATCAATAGACAAATACCCTTTTTGAGAGGATGACGAATTTGTAAATTTCTCATATAACTTCTTGCTTTCTTCTACATATTTTTTGTTTAGGTTCTCTTCAAGCGTTTTATTCTCAAGCCCTGTAATAGCTGGGGTTTTAACATCAATACTGGAATGATCCTTTTCTTCTTTAATCTCGTTAAATGTAATAACTTCTAGGACCTCCTTGACAACAGGAATCTTAGATATAGCCCGTGCTGCATCTGGACTAAAATTGACTGTTACTGTTAATAATACTGCAGCTGCAGCCGCACTTGTTGGCCAAATATATAGTTGTTTCTTTTTCGGTTTGTTCTTAAGAGCTTTCCCTACAATGACATCTAATTCTTTCGGGATTTGCACATTCTTATATTCGTTTTTTAGTCTATCTAATTCTTTGTTCATTAAATTAGTTCCTCCTCGGTAATTGTAATACGTAATAACTTTAACCCTCTGTATAGGCGCGTTTTAACTGTGTTAAGGTTTTCTTCCACAATTTCTGCAATTTCCTCCAATTTTAAATCTTCAAAAAAGCGCAGAACAATAACGGTTTTATATTGGAGGGGTAATTCATCTAAAGCATTATGAAGATCAAAATTTTCGTATGAATCTTCTTTCCCATGACTTAAAAAGTCAATCGTTTGATCATCCGTAAGTATCCATTTCTTTTGTTTTCTTAGAAAATCGATTGCTGTACGAACGACAATTTTATAAAACCAACTTTTTATGGAGTTAGGTTCTTTAATGGCTTCAATAGAAATCAGTGCTTTTTTTATCGATTCTTGAACAATATCTAATGCATCTTCTTGATTTTTTACATAACTATACGCTAAACGATAAAAATCTTCTTTGTGAGTAGTAATACATTTGACGAACAGTGCATGTTTCTCCTTTTTTTTCATTACCTCAAAGAGCTCCTTTTGAAAGAAATACGTTTTATAAGCTGTTACATAGTATAGACGAAGAAGAGTTATAAAAAAGTTTGCTTAGGGGAGATTTTTTTTATCTCATTTAAATGCGGGGGGCTATGAATTGTGAATAAAACATACAGACAAAGCGGCTTGCTTTAAAATATTATTCTCCATTAACTCGTTTTCTCCCGAAGTTCTGTTGTCTTTTTCTATAAAGGAACCTGATGTCTGGCTTTTCCTAATTCATTGATCTAGTGTAGACGGAGTTAAATCACATTCATGAATATATCTTTTCTCGATTTTACCGTTTTCATAGAACATTTAAGCTTTAAATTCAGAGGTGAACTTTCTTCTTTGTCTTTTCATGATTAGGTCACTCCATTACTGAATAAGATGTTCATAGACCTTCGTAACAGGGCTACCTGGTTTCTAGGTATTTCTCCAGAAGACCATTCAACCATCCCCAACAAAATTGGAAAAAGGCCCCCAGGCTAAAAAGCTTGGGAGCCTTCAAAGCGCCAGTAATGAACGCTTTGGATATTGAAAGACTAACAGGCACCTTAAAAGAACGTATTTTTACATTCTTCTTTAACTTTGGTGATGGGCGCATTCCCGTAATTCTCTCATCAAGAGAACCTACTACCCAATAGACAAAGCCTAAAAACTTGGCTTTGTCTATTCTTTGAGTTGATGCATTGCTATATTAATTGACTATCTTTCAGTAAGTCATAAATAATCGTATCTTTTGTTTTGTGAACACCCAATTTACCGAGTTGCTTTAAGATAAAAGGTGCATCGATATCTGTTAATTTTTTTCCGTCCAGTAAACGTGATGTTGAAGCTAATAACGTGCGAATATCATAAACAGATGCAAATACTTCTGGAACACCACGGTCAATATTTAATAATTGATAAACAGCCTCCATCGCCGTTCTTACTGAATATTCAGTGGTAAAAACAGTGTCTCTTGCTGTTTCACTAAAGTTGCCAATAAAAGCTAGGTTAGCAGATCCTTTTGGCACAACTAATGGGCGATCCCCCATCGCTCTTGGCATAAAGTAAGATGTGATATATGGCATATAACACGGAATGGTATTACAGGAATTTTGCGCGAGATCCGGAATTTCATCCACCGGTACCCCCATATGATACAACCACTCTTGAGCAATCTCAATACCCGTACATTCTGTGATACTCTTTTTGATAAAATTACCCGGTTTGTTTGATAGTAAGCCGTAAATCCACACGACTAATTGATCTTTTGGTTGATTTTTAAAGTGAGGTTGCCGGTTCAATGTATAGCTTAGCATCCAATTAGAATCTGTAGCTGTGACAATTCCTCCTGTTACGACCTTACCAGCGTATGGATCCCTTTTACTGATTTTTTCAATATAAGGAGCCACACGATCATCTAATGTAGTCAGCGTGGCGGAAACAAACCAGCTTTCTTCCGGAAGATTATCACAGAATTTTTCTGGTCGACCAAACTCACCATCTTGTGCAGCGATATTTTTCCAAAGAGACCAACTGCCACCTAGATCAGTGCTTCTAGGGGCTGGCGTGTTATTGTCACCATAAGTCGTGCTCTCCGTAATACTCCCATTTGTTACAAATACTAATTCATTCTCTGTTAGCTCAATATTCTTCTTTACACCGTCTTTTCTTAACACTAACGTATGAGCTACTTTTTTGTCTCCCACTTGATCAACCAGGACATTTTCTACAACCGTATTAAATTGGAAATCAACATCATGACTTTTTAAATATTCAATCATAGGAAGTACTAACGATTCATACTGATTATACTTTGTAAATTTCAATGCTGATAAATCTGGTAATCCACCAATATGATGAATAAAACGCATAATATAACGACGCATTTCCATCGCAGAATGCCATTTTTCAAACGCAAACATAGTAGACCAATAGAACCAAAAATTCGATTCAAAAAACTCTTCTGAGAAAACATCCGTGATTTTTTTATCCTCTAATTTTTCCTCAGGGGTAAAGAATAGTTTAATCATTTCTTCAGATGATTGATCCGATAAGGTGAACTTCCCGTCATCCTCAAGTCTTTCTCCTCTATTCTTTATTAATCGACATTTTGAATAATTCGGATCCTCTTTATTTAACCAATAAAATTCGTCTAAAACCGAAGCATTTTCTACTTCTAACGAAGGAATGGAGCGGAATAAATCCCATAAGCACTCAAAATGATTTTCCATTTCTCGACCACCACGAATAATAAAGCCTCTTGTCGGATTAAGTATGCCATCAAGACTTCCTCCTGCAATATCCAGTTCTTCGAGAATATGAATATTCTCTCCGTTCATTTGGCCATCACGAACTAAAAAACATGCTGCAGAAAGTGAAGCTAGCCCAGAACCAATAAGATAAGCAGATTTTTCATCTACACCCTCAGGTTTTTTAGGACGTGCAAAAGCCTCAAAGTTACCATTGCTGTAGTACATAATACCGCCTCCCTGTTTATTATTCTAATATAGAATACCATGAATTTTTAGAGACATGGTAAAATCAGTTAAAAGTTAACAAAAAATTCAATTCCGGAATTTAAATGTTAATTTACATAACCTTCTAATTGGACACAGCAACTTTTTGTATGTTTATAAAAGACAGCCATACATGAAAACTCCAATGGAACTCCCATAACTTCTACCTTAAAGGGGAAAATCAATAAGATTAGATTTACATAATTATTATATTATGAATCCATAAAAAGGAATTGATTGCCTAATTTAATCAAAGCTGACATTAAAACTAAACACCCTAAAGTGGAATAACGTTCACTTCTATACCAAAACCAAGCATTTTTACCGTCATCACATCACTGATTAAAATGCAGAGAATTCCCCTTTTTAATAGCTGGAAAAGTAACAACTCGAGTTGTTTCGTCGGATAATATTCATGCGAATTTAGGAATAGTCCATTCCATCCCTATCATTCACTACGAAATAATACAATTAATTTCATAACAATTGCCCATAATAAGGACTATAAAGAAGGAATACAATTATTGGACAAAAGAATAATAGGCGTTGTAAAATATTGCTAATAGATGTCGAATTATGATACCTATGTGGTTTCTTTCACTTCAAAATGAATAAGCTTTTCAAATCTTCGTTAACACTGAAAGGGGAATTTTTATGAATTATCAAAACATTGCGGTTGCTGGTAGTGGTGTTTTAGGAAGTCAAATTGCCTACCAAACAGCTTTCAAAGGATTTAATGTTTCTGTTTATGATATTAATGATGAAGCAATAGAAGCTGCCAAAGATCGAATCTTGAAGTTAAAACCACGTTACCAGGAGGATTTAGGTGCAAGTCAAGAAGAAGTTGATGCAGCGTATAACCGCTTATCATTTTATAGTGACTTAGAGAAAGCAGTTGCTGGGGCAGATCTTGTCATTGAAGCTATTTCCGAAAGAGTAGATATTAAAGTTGACTTCTACACTAAACTAGGTGCAGTTGCCCCCGAAAAGACTGTGTTCGTTACAAACTCTTCTACATTATTACCAAGTCAATTTGCTGAAGCAACTGGACGTCCAGAAAAATTTTTAGCCCTCCATTTTGCAAATGAAATTTGGAAAAACAATACGGCTGAAGTAATGAAACACTCTGGAACAGACCCGAAATATTTTGATGAAGTTTTAGACTTTGCTAAAGCAATTGGAATGGTTGGTTTACCAATATATAAAGAACAACCGGGATACATTTTAAATTCCTTATTAGTTCCATTCTTAGATGCAGCACAATTATTATTACTAAAGGAAGTATCTGACCCTGAAACAATCGATAAAACATGGATGATTGCAACAGGAGCCCCACTTGGCCCATTTGCAATTCTAGATGTTGTAGGAATTAATACGGCTTACAACATTACCCTTGCAAAAGCTAAAGCAACTGGTACAGAGGAATACAAAAAATTAGCCGAACTACTAAAAACTGAGTATATTGATAAAGGAAAACTAGGTCGTGAAACTGGAGAAGGCTTCTATAAATATCCAAACCCGAGCTTTGCCCAACCTGGATTTTTGAAAGCTTAATTTTTTTTATTCTAAATAGATATCTACCATTTTAGTTCTTTTTAAGGATAAGTACGTAAGTCGGTTCATTCATTGAGCCGACTTTTTTTGAATCTTTTCATAAAGTTGGTTGTTATTCGCGCAAAGCGGATGATTCCTTACGATTCAAACAACCCAAAATTATTATCTAGAATTAATGCCAAAAAAAAGCACCAGCAAGATGCCGATGCTTTAAATCTGTTAAGTGCTTTGTAAGGTTTCAGCTGATTTGAACCAAAAAACGTCTGTAAACGTTGATACAATAAGGAATTGATTAACGTTTTGAGAACTGTGGTGCACGACGAGCGCCTTTAAGACCGTATTTTTTACGTTCTTTCATGCGAGCGTCACGAGTTAATAATCCTGCACGTTTTAATGTTGTACGATATTCAGGATCAGCTTGAAGTAATGCACGAGCAATACCGTGGCGAATAGCACCTGCTTGACCAGTGTATCCTCCGCCATTTACGTTTACTAATACATCATAGCTTCCTAAAGTTTCTGTCGCAACAAGTGGTTGCTTGATTACTTCACGTAGAGCTTCAAATGGGATGTAGCTTTCTGCTTCACGATCGTTGATAATGATACGTCCGTCGCCTGGTACTAAACGAACACGAGCAACTGAGCTCTTACGGCGACCAGTTCCGTAATATTGTACTTGTGCCAAAATAATTCCCTCCTCTTAATTATTATCCACGAAGTTCATAAACTTCTGGTTTTTGTGCTTCATGTGGATGCTCAGATCCTGCGTATACATGAAGTTTTTTGATCATTTGACGACCTAAAGAACCTTTTGGAAGCATACCTTTAACAGCAAGCTCCAACATTCTTACAGGATATTTTGTACGCATTTCTAATGCTGTGCGAGTTTTTAATCCGCCTGGATATTGGCTGTGACGGTAATAAATTTTATCTGTTAATTTTTTACCAGTTAATTCAATTTTCTCTGCGTTGATTAGAATTACATGATCACCAGTGTCAACATGTGGTGTAAATGTTGGTTTATGTTTACCGCGTAAAATAGATGCAACTTCACTTGAAAGGCGACCTAAAGTCTTGCCTTCAGCATCTACTACGTACCATTTACGCTCGATTTCATTTGCTTTCGCCATATACGTCGTACGCATGCTATTACCCTCCTAAAAATAAAAAATGAAAAGTACCATTGTATTTATTTATAACACGAATAAGTTCCGGGGCTTATCGTGGGGTTAAATATAATACCATATGATATAATATAACTTTCAGAACTCAATGTCAAGAAAATGTTACACCTGGTTTAGTTGTCATAAAAAACTCTCCATAGATACAATCCAGCTGCTGGTGCTGTTTTTCCCGCCATTGATCGATTCTTTGCCTCTAAAATCCGTTTGATCTCATTTGGAGAAATTTTTCCACTCCCTATATCCAATAAAGATCCCGTCAAAATCCGAACCATGTTGTATAAGAAACCATTCCCTATAAAATGAAATTCCAGTTCATCTTGACTTGAATGGATTGATATTTGTTCAATCGTTCGAACCTTATCTTCTACATCGGTTTTCGCGGAACAAAAGCTTGTGAAATCATGGGTTCCAATTAAATTCTTTGCCGCTTCTTCCATCCATTTCATATCCAATTTGTATGGGTAATGATAGGAAAAATTCCTTCTGAACGGGTCTTGAAAGGCACTTGTATGAACTTTATAACGATACTCCTTACCACTAGCTGAAAATCGCGCATGGAAGGAAGAATCGACGATTTCACATTCCTTTATACGAATATCCCTAGGTAACAACCCATTGATCGCATTCGGCCATTTATGAGGGGGGATCCTTAAAGGGGAATCAAAGTGGAGCACTTGTCCAACGGCATGGACTCCTGCATCCGTTCGTCCAGAGGCGAAAACTTTCACATCCTGTCCCTTATGAATCATTTTCAATGCCTTTTCAATACATCCTTGAATCGTTCGTCCATTTGGTTGAATTTGATATCCTGCAAAAGCGGTTCCATCATAACAAACGATACATTTGATTCGATTCATATCTGGATCCCTCACTACTCACTAATTTCTTAACATCCATAGCACTGATGTAAGTAATGCTAGGATGAAAATAACAGCTGTGTCTTTTTTCCTCCAGCTAAGGAGACGATACTTTGTTCTTCCTTCTCCCCCTCTATAACCTCTTGCTTCCATGGCAATCGCTAATTCTTCGGCCCGCTTAAATGAACTAACAAACAATGGAATCAGTAAAGGAACAATGGCCTTCAATCGGTCTTTTATCGGTCCACTTGTAAAATCCGTTCCTCTTGCCATTTGTGCTTTCATTATTTTTTCCGTTTCATCCATTAAGGTTGGAATAAATCGTAGGGAAATGGACATCATTAAGGCTAACTCATGTACGGGGAGTTTGAGCTTTTTAAAAGGATTTAATAAACTTTCTAACCCATCTGTAATTGAAATCGGACTAGTCGTTAATGTTAACAGAGAGGTGACCAAAATGAGAAGGAAAAAACGTAAAGAAATGAAGATCCCTTGACGAATCCCTTCAGCGTAAATTTTAATAAACCCTAAATGAAAAATAAGTTCCCCTTCTTTTGTAAAAAATAGATGTAAAAAGAAGGTAAATAAAATCAACCATAAGATTGGCTTCAAACCTGATAGTAAGAATCGAATAGGAATTTTAGATAACGATATTAGGACAAATGTAAAAACAACCAATGTCCCATAAGTTACCGCGTTATTGGCAAGAAACACAATACAAACAAAAGCAAATACAAAAATCAATTTTGATCTCGGGTCCAATTGATGAACAATGGAGTTAGATGGAATATATCGCCCAATAATGATTTTGTCCATCATGATGGATCACCGCTCTTTCTAAGATGATCTAACTCCTCAACAAGTTCTGAAATCGTTAAACACGTTTTATTCAATTTGATCCCATAATTCTTTTGAAGCGAGTATTGAAAACGGACGACTTCGGGTATACTTAAGCCTAAGGAAAAAAGTTCATCAGGAGAAGAAAAGATCGATCTAGGATCCCCCTTCTTATACACACAACCTTTATGCATAATCACTACCTGATCCGCATATTCGGCGGCATCTTCCATGCTATGGGTCACGAGAATAGTCGACAGTTTTTTTTCCTTATGTAATGTAAAAAACATGTCCATGATTTCTTTTCTTCCTCGTGGGTCTAGCCCCGCGGTAGGCTCATCCAAAACAATGACTTCTGGTTCCATTGCTAATACACCTGCAATGGCAACCCTTCGCATTTGACCACCTGACAAGTCGAATGGGGATTTATGCAATGTTTCCATTGGAAGACCTACTAGTTCAATTAGCTCTTGGGCCCGTCTCCTCGCTTCAGATTCAGATATTCCAAAGTTCATCGGTCCATAACAAATATCCTTTTCAACGGTTTCTTCAAATAATTGATGCTCAGGAAATTGAAAGACAATCCCAACCTTTTGTCTAATAGCTTTCAAGTTTTTTGCCTTTTTACCTGCTTCAATCACACGATCACCAATAATCACTGACCCACTTGTTGGTTGAAGGAGAGCATTTAAATGTTGGAGGATCGTTGACTTTCCGGAACCTGTATGTCCGATTATTGCGACAAATTCCCCTGAGTGAATATTGAAATGAACATTTTCAATCGCTTTCCGTTCAAAAGGAGTCCCAATTGAGTACCGGTATTCTATATTTTGAAGTTTAATGTCCATAAATCTTTCACCAGCTCTTCTTCTGTTAAATGATTATGAGATATCGCAAATCCCTTCTCCTGCAAATGTTTGCTCAATTTCACTGGAAAAGGAATATCAAGCCCTAAAGAAACTAATTCTTCGTCTAAGAGGAAAATTTCATTTGGAATGCCTTCTTTATAGACTTTTCCTCCATTTAAAATGATGATTCGATCTGCTTTTGCTGCCTCTTCTAAATCATGAGTAATGGAGATAACCGTTAAATCTTTCTCTGATTTAAGCTGTTTAATCGTATGAATCACTTCTTCTCTTCCTCTAGGGTCTAACATAGAAGTGGCCTCGTCCAATAGGATAATTTCAGGCTGTAAAGCAAGAATTCCAGCAATCGCAACCCGTTGCTTTTGTCCACCTGATAGATGGTGTGGCTCTTGATTGAGAAAGTGATCCATCCCTACACTATGTAAAGATTCTTTCACTCGTGTCACCATCGTGTCGAAATCTATGCCATTGTTTTCTAAACCAAAAGCCACATCATCCTCGACCGTCGTTCCAACGAACTGATTATCAGGATTCTGAAAGACCATTCCTACCTGTTTGCGGATCTCCCATACATTTTCTTCTGTTAAATCAAATCCACAAATAGTAATCTCACCTTTTTCAGGGAAATGGAGACCATTTAACATTTTTGCCAATGTCGACTTGCCAGAACCATTATGACCTACAATCGCAAGCCACTCTCCTTTTCTAACATCTAAGGAGACATCTTTCAATGCAAGATCATTCTGATTAGGGTAGCGAAAAGACACGTTTTTTATCGTGATTAATGGCTGACTCTCCATATTCAACCTCCTCTGTCTAGGCTAGACTTGCAACTCAACTATCATTTTTTCGTTTTTCAGGGAATCTTAAAGGTGTGGATACAAAAAAAGCCTGTACCTCATTCCAAAGAAAAGAATTCTTTTCCCGCTCTAGTAAGAGCCCCTTTTAAAAAAGGCTGGATGAGGTACATGAGCTAGACGAGTCCTATTATGCTCATCGTAACACTCAGCTTTTGAAACATGTAACGTTGCGTTATAGAAAAAGGGCATAAACGAGTTTGAAACTGTTTCGCCCTTGTTGTCATACAAAGATGTAAATTAAACTAATTCAATAATAGCCATTGGTGCACCGTCACCGCGACGAGGACCCATTTTCATAATACGAGTGTATCCACCTTGGCGCTCGCTGTAGTTTGGAGCAATCTCATTGAATAGTTTTTGAATAGCATAAACTGGTACTTCCTTCTTCTTGCCATCTTCTTTTTCAATTTCAATTGTTTCAGCTACTTCACGACGTAAAAACGCTGCAGCTTGACGGCGAGCATGAAGGTCACCACGTTTACCAAGAGTGATCATTTTTTCAACAACAGAGCGTAGTTCTTTCGCACGCGCTTCAGTTGTCTCAATACGACCGTTAATAATTAGATCTGTTGCTAAATCACGAAGTAGTGCTTTCCGTTGATCGCTTGTGCGTCCTAGTTTTCTGTAAGACATGAAGATTCCCTCCTTTTTTGAAATTATCTATTTGTATTGACCATTAATCGTCTTTTCTTAAGCTTAAACCTAACTCATCTAGTTTGGATTTCACTTCTTCTAGTGATTTCCGACCAAGATTTCGAACTTTCATCATATCTTCTTCTGTTTTATTGGCTAACTCTTGTACGGTATTAATACCAGCACGTTTTAAACAGTTGTAAGAACGAACTGAAAGATCTAGTTCTTCAATACTCATTTCAAGAACTTTTTCATTTTGATCTTCTTCTTTTTCAACCATGATTTCAGCATTTTGAGCTTCATCCGTAAGACCTACGAAAATATTTAAATGTTCATTTAATATTTTTGCTCCTAAAGAAATCGCCTCTTTTGGACCGATGCTTCCATCTGTCCAAACGTCAAGAGAAAGCTTATCATAGTTGTTTAATTGACCTACACGTGTATTCTCAACTTGATAGTTTGCCCGTGATACAGGTGTATAAATGGAGTCGATTGGGATAACGCCAATTGGATGATCATCACGTTTGTTTTGATCAGCCGGAGTGTAACCACGTCCACGTTGGGCTACTAATCGCATACGGAGATTCGCATTTTTCCCAAGAGTGGCAATGTGTAAATCAGGGTTTAAGATTTCCACATCACTATCATGCGTAATATCAGCTGCTGTTACAACTCCTTCACCCTGAACATCAATTTCCAGCGTTTTTTCGTCATCAGAATAGATCTTTAACGCTAATTTTTTTATATTCAAAATGATGGTTGTTACATCCTCCACGACGCCTTCAATTGTTGAGAACTCGTGCAGTACACC
>NZ_JAUSUC010000036.1 GCF_030813365.1 Oikeobacillus pervagus | reverse complement strand
TCCTGAACTTCTATTAACATATTCCATCACCTGAATTCTATTAGTTTAGAATTCAGTATGGACACTACTATGACACTTTAAACAGCGAAGAAGCAAAAAGAGGAACCTTTGTTAGAAGGCTCCTCTTTCTCATAGATTCTGCAAGAACCTTGATTCTATTCATCAAAAAAGAGTTTACCAGGATTCAAGATCCATTAGGATCAAAAGAATGCTTGATAGCTTTCATCATTGGGATGCTTGTTAGGTGTTCTTTATATAAATACTTTCTCTTTCCAATACCGATTCCATGCTCCCCTGTACAAGTCCCGTCATGTGCTAAAGCAAAATGGACCATTTCATCATGTAGTTGTTGAACTTTTTCCATTTCTTTCTGGTCATCTACATCCATCGGCAGGATACTATGATCATTTCCATCGCCAACATGACCAAAAATGGCCGCATCAATTTTATACTGATCTGCTAGTTTTCTAGTATTGGTTATAGCTTCAGGCAATTTTGAAATGGGGACACAAATATCTGTAGACATTGGCATAGCGAACAATTCGTCTTACCTCTTCTTTATCAACTGGAAAAACAACAACATCCGGCAATTTTCCTGGATGATAAGATATTCCATGACCATGCTGAATTAAAACCATTTCATTCGTCGAAATTCTACTCTCTTCTCCAACTATTTGAAGCAAATCTTCGCGAAGCTTCAATTAAATCCCCCCTTTTTTAGGATCATCCCGTCCATCTTATTAAAGAAAACATGCGATTTTGGATGGGTTTAGTTTCATTCACTATGGATGAATTATCACGTATCCCATCCATCCAATTAGTAAAATATTTGGAGAAATCAACACCACCGATAGCCATCTTATATTTTTGCTTAGGGATAAAGCGGCCCCGAGGTAAAAGAATGGGAAGATCACCCCCCACCATTCAAAATGTGGCGTTGCAGTTAAGTAGAGTGATAATGGAGTGACTAGTAAGCAAGAAATCACTAGAAATATCGGCCTTTTTAAAATTAAAGCGATAAACGAAAATATAATGGAAGCTATCATAAATGGCCAAAAAAACAACCCCACTCCCGCACCTCCTTTAACCCCTCTATTGTGGAATTTTCTTAAAGCAAAATCAATTCGCCACTGGTCATTAATCTATTGGTAAATAAAGAAACTTATTTAGTTAGTATACTAGATTAATTTGGAGAAATCAACACCACCGATAGCCATCTCATATTTTTGCTTAGGGATAAAGCGGCCCCGAGGTAAAAGAATGGGAAGATCACCCCCCACCATTCAAAATGTGGCGTTGCAGTTAAGTAGAGTGATAATGGAGTGACTAGTAAGCAAGAAATCACTAGAAATATCGGCCTTTTTAAAATTAAAGCGATAAACGAAAATATAATGGAAGCTATCATAAATGGCCAAAAAAACAACCCCACTCCCGCACCTCCTTTAACCCCTCTATTGTGGAATTTTCTTAAAGCAAAATCAATTCGCCACTGGTCATTAATCTATTGGTAAATAAAGAAACTTATTTAGTTAGTATACTAGATTAAATACAAAAAAACCACAAAATGGAAATCTCCATTTTGTGGTTTTTTTCTATGACCCGTACGGGATTCGAACCCGTGTTACCGCCGTGAAAGGGCGGTGTCTTAACCGCTTGACCAACGGGCCATTTATTTGGCTCCGCAGGTAGGATTCGAACCTACGACCGATCGGTTAACAGCCGATAGCTCTACCACTGAGCTACTGCGGAATCATCATCTAATGATGAAATTTTGGAGCGGGTGATGGGAATCGAACCCACGACAACAGCTTGGAAGGCTGTAGTTTTACCACTAAACTACACCCGCTTAAATTGGAGGCGGCAACCGGATTTGAACCGGTGATAAAGGTTTTGCAGACCTCTGCCTTACCACTTGGCTATGCCGCCAACAAGAACTGGGCTAGCAGGATTCGAACCTACGAATGACGGAGTCAAAGTCCGTTGCCTTACCACTTGGCTATAGCCCAATAATATGTAAGTCATTACAGGGGCAGTAGGAATCGAACCCACACTGGAGGTTTTGGAGACCTCTGTTCTACCGTTAAACTATGCCCCTAAATGGTGGAGGGGGGCAGATTCGAACTGCCGAACCCATAGGGAGCGGATTTACAGTCCGCCGCGTTTAGCCACTTCGCTACCCCTCCATTATATGAATGAAATAAGATAAATATTCTGAACGTCTTACAGATCAAACAAAATTTTTTTTAGTAGATTAAGATGAAATATGGTGGCTCAGGACGGAATCGAACCGCCGACACAAGGATTTTCAGTCCTTTGCTCTACCGACTGAGCTACTGAGCCAGTGTATACCATGATGGCGGAGGAAGAGGGATTCGAACCCCCGCGCGGTTTAACCCGCCTGTCGGTTTTCAAGACCGATCCCTTCAGCCGGACTTGGGTATTCCTCCATAAAAGTAAAGATCATAGCGGCGGAGGGAATCGAACCCACGACCTCACGGGTATGAACCGTACGCTCTAGCCAGCTGAGCTACGCCGCCATTATATCGTTCAATATTGGTGGAGCCTAGCGGGATCGAACCGCTGACCTCCTGCGTGCAAAGCAGGCGCTCTCCCAGCTGAGCTAAGGCCCCAAAATGGAAATATAGATAACGCGCCCGAGAGGAGTCGAACCCCTAACCTTTTGATCCGTAGTCAAACGCTCTATCCAATTGAGCTACGGGCGCAAGTGGTGCCGAGAACCGGAATCGAACCGGTACGGTAGTCACCTACCGCAGGATTTTAAGTCCTGTGCGTCTGCCAGTTCCGCCACCCCGGCAAATGGTGAGCCATGAAGGACTCGAACCTTCGACCCTCTGATTAAAAGTCAGATGCTCTACCAACTGAGCTAATGGCTCATTTTATCATAATCATTACACTTATGGTGGAGGATGACGGGATCGAACCGCCGACCCCTTGCTTGTAAGGCAAGTGCTCTCCCAGCTGAGCTAATCCTCCATTCTCAAAATAAAGTAAATCAATTCTTTAAATCGGAAATAAATCCTTTCCAATATAACCTTTTATTACTTATTTTATCTTGTTGCGACGTTTTATATATTATCAGGAATAAAAGTAATAGTCAAGCATTTATGAAATATTTTTTTACACTAGGATGAAACCTTATGAAAATGAATGAAAGATTAAAAGAAAAGATTTGTTTTTCACATATAGATTTGCTTATGGATCGTTTACACAAGCACTTTTCTTACTGTTTTTCATATCATATCAACGAGGAACCCTTGAGGAGGTTTAAAAGTAGATGGATCCCTATTATCAATATTTCAATGCCCCTAATGAAGCCCCAATTAATTTTTATGACTATTCATATGATCGAAAGACCCATGATATTGTGAGTCTTTTTCAAAAAGCCATTAATGGAGAATATACAGCCATTCAATGCTATGGAAAAATCGCCAATATGGCCCCAAATCCGGAAGAGAGAAATCAAATTATCGAAATTAAACAAGATGAAATACGTCATCTACGACAATTCACTCAAATGTATACTACCTTAACCGGACGAAAACCTACTCCACAAATGACAGAACGTTGTCCGACCACTTATCGGGAAGGACTTCATTTCAGTGTAAAAGACGAGCAAGAAACGGTTGATTTCTATCTAGATCTAGCTGAAATGGTATCCGATCAAAAAATGAAACAAATCATTCAAAGAGCAGCCGCTGATGAACAAAATCATGCCGTTTGGTTTTTATATTATTTATTCAGGTTAAAACGCTGAAAAATCAGGCTTCATTCTACGACGAATGAAGCCTCGCTAGATTTTGTCACGTTAACGAACACAAATATCTTGAATCATTGAAGTCGGGTGATCGCGTGGGATCTATGTTTTTAGATGTGTCTGTTTTTCCTCGCTATAATAAACAAATCTAGCTAGGATCCTTTCCCCTTAATGGTTTCAACTTCATTCCCTCGTGTTTCCCAAAAACGACCACAAGTTCCTACCATTTGCATATCATGGTAAATAGTATGTATGCTACATATATACAGGATGAAAGGTGGAGAAATAAAGATGAACATACAGAATGTAAAACAGTTCATGGAGTATCATAATGAAAGATTTACGAAACGAATCATTTTTAAAGAAGGACCCAGCACGACATTTGTCCTGAATTTCAAGCCCGGACAAGAGTTACCTGCACATAAACACCCAAACAGTAATGTTCATTTACTCGTGTTAACTGGCGAGGGAACATTTACAATCGATGGCAAACAGATCAAGGCATCAGAATTAGATTCGCTCATTTGCACAAGTGAGCAAGAACTTTCTTTCAAAAATGACGGGAAAGAAGATGCCAGTCTTTATGTTGTTCTAAGCACTATTCCAAATTGACCAATACACACAAGATCGTTAAAAAATTAGATGGCGATGTCCTTATTTTTGGGGGACATCGCCCTTTTCGGTACGATTCTACCCATCATTCCGACTTTTCGGGTAAAATGGACTCCATAAGAATTCAACATATAAGAAAGGGTCTGTATAAATGAAGAAAAAATATTGTGTCATTGGCGCTGGGATTCTTGGGGCATCTACTGCCTATCATCTAGCAAAGGCCGGGGAAGAAGTCGTGATCATGGATCGTAAAGACAAAGGACAAGCAACAGATGCAGCAGCAGGGATTGTTTGCCCTTGGCTTTCACAACGTCGTAACAAAGCATGGTATAGACTCGCCAAAAATGGGGCGCGTTACTATCCTGAATTAATGACAGATCTTCAAAAAGACGGAGAAGAACACACGGGATATGCCCGAGTCGGAGCCATCAGTCTCCATCATGACCATGAAAAATTACTAGCAATGAAAGAACGGGCATTAAAGCGCCGGGAAGAAGCTCCTGAAATCGGCGAAGTAAAAATCCTCACACCTGAGGAAACCAAAAAAAGATTCCCTCCCCTACTAGAGGGCCTTGGTTCTGTTTTTGTCAGTGGGGCTGCTCGTGTAGATGGTCGAGCATTACGAGATGCGTTAATACGATCTGCTAAACGATATGGGGCTACTTTCATACAGGGGGATGCGAAATTACTACATCATGATAGACAAAAAACAAGTGTTCAAGTGAATGAACATGAAATTATTCCAGAAAAAATAATCATAACAGCTGGAGCTTGGGCAGACGAGTTGTTAAAGCCTCTTGGGATCCAATTTAATGTTTATTTTCAAAAAGCCCAAATTGTCCATTTACATCTCCCCCATACGAAAACAGATACATGGCCAGTGGTCATGCCACCAAGTGATCAATACATATTAGCATTCCAAGATCGGATTATCGCTGGGGCCACTCATGAAAATAATGTAGGTTTCGATCACCGCATGACCGCTAGTGGAATTCATGAAGTCTTGGGAAAGGCATTACATTACGCACCTGGATTAGCAGATAGCACCGTCCTTGAAGTACGAGTCGGATTCCGACCATTTACCCCAGGGTTTCTCCCGATTATTGGACCAATCCCCCAATATAATGAGATCCTCGTGGCAAATGGCCTTGGAGCTTCTGGCCTTACAGTGGGCCCTTATCTTGGATCGGAACTGGCAAAACTAGCATTAGATAGGGAAATGGAGATTGACCTAGCGGATTATGATGTCGAAAACGCCATCGAATAACCCAACCATTCACTCGGGTATGTATACTTTCACTACTCGGGTGAAATATCCTCCCATTAAAATGAGAGAGGTTCTAGCCGCTTATCTAAACAACCGAAATAGAAACATCAACTCAACTCGACTGTTATCTGAATCTATCTCTCTCTCATTTTTAATACGAAATTTCCAAATTCGCCCTATTTATATTTCTGCTTCCAAGGTATTACGCCCCGAACCCCTCCACTAGGATCCAACATATCACCGTCGTATCTTGGAATCAAATGAAGATGAACATGAAAAATCGTTTGCCCAGCCGCTCCCCCACAGTTGATTCCAATATTATAGCCGTGCGGTTCATACTTTTGATCTAAGAGCTTCTTCCCCTTCTCCATTAAGTCATTCATTGCCATCCGTTCCTCTAATGTTGTATCAAAAAAATCACTTACATGACGTTTGGGGATAATTAGAAGATGACCACGACTCACAGGAAACCGATCAAAAAAAGCTAAAGCCCATTGGTTTTCTAATAAAATGATTAATTGTTCTTGATTACAAAAATGACAAGATTGCATGGCATTATCATTCCCCTTTCCTAGCGAAATACTCCATCAGTCGTTTTTCACATACTTCCCTCGTCCAATGAAAAAGGATGTCCTCGTCTTCGTTTAGTACATCAAAATTGAGCTTGAAAATATTTTTTTCAAAAGATATCATCCCTTGGGAAGATCCACTCCATTTAGACATCGGCATTTTGGCGATTAAATTGGCTACTTTCTTTTCCTCATACTTCCATAATGTACGAGAGGATTTATCTGAAAAATCGATTCGCTTTCGATACTCTTTCTCCATCAAATAATGATGAAAAAATGGGGCTATTTCCTCAGGTGTTGTGGATCGATACCAATTATGTTTCCCCTTTTTTAGCATTCCAAGCAATACAATCATTTTATAACTTTTTTGCATGCCTGTTTTTTCGATCTCTTTTAGCCAATTTTCATAACGGATATATAGTTCTATTTCCTTTTCAGTTAATTCTTCCGCCCAATGTAAAAAAGCAAAATAGGATTTAAATTCTTTATAATATTGAATCACTTCGATAGTTCCATTTAAAAATAATTCTTGATATGTAGGACGTCGCCCCAACTCTTCTTTTAATTGCATATAAGCATTTTTCAGCTTTTCTTTACGTGGTTGCCGCTTTTTACGTAGTTCTTCCAATAAATTAATAGATTGTATGTCTAAATTGAATTCACAACTTTCAGGAATGACAGGAGCAATTTTTCTGTTCTTTGTTTTTTTCAACTCAACCTGAAATAGGGATAGCTTTATATCGGCGTTACGGTAGTTCCCAATTAAATCGATAATTACACAATGACTTTTGGAAGAATGAAGTCGCAATCCCCTTCCAATTTGCTGGGTAAAAACAGTTAAAGACTCTGTTGGGCGTGCAAACAAAATCGTATCAACAGATGGGATATCAATCCCTTCATTAAATAAATCAACGGTGAAAATCGCATCCAGTTTCTTCTCTTCTAATTGATTGATTGCCTCCTTTCTTCCTATATCTTGTTGCTTTGAATGTAGACTAACGGTTTGATAACCACTTCGATTAAAAAATTGGGAAAGAAAATTAGCTTGTCTTATTGAAGAGCAAAATATTAATGATCTAGTTTGTTTATGTTCCTCCCAAGCTAATAAAATCTTTTGAGCCATTTCTTCCTTTAGTTGTGCCTGTAGAAGTTGTTCTTGATCATATTTCGAACCTAACCAGCGAATTTGACTATAGTCCGTATCATCATAGACTCCATAATAATGGAAAGGGGCTAACCACCCGCGTTGGACGGCTTCAATAAAATCGATCCTATAGGCAATATTCCCATCGCAAATTGCATATACATCTTTTTGGTCGTTTCGATCTGGTGTTGCTGTTATGCCAAGTAAAAATTCTGGTTGAAAATAATCGATCATTTTTTGATAAGATTGCGAAGCTGCATGATGAAATTCGTCAATTACAATTAAATCAAATTCATCGCGTTTAAAATGTTGCAGATGTTGCTTCATACTTAAAGTAAAAACAGAAGCAAAGATAAAATCTCCATCTTCTTTTAAAAATCCATTGTAAATACCAGAAGTTTTATCAGGGATGACCTTATTAAAAGAGGCTTGAGCTTGATGTAAAATTTCCTCCCGATGGGCAATAAATAATACCCGTTTAAATTTACGAGCAAAAAAGGCGGCTAAATAGGTTTTCCCAAGACCGGTTGCCATCACAACCATTGCCTTGTTGTATCCTTCCTCTATCGTTTGCTCCAACTGGTTTAAAGCCTCTACTTGTGCAAATCGGGGTTCAATGGTTCCATAATGTTCTTTGTTTTCTACTACAAATTCCGAGTTCTTTTTCCTTACTGGTAACATCAAATCTATTTCTTCTGCGCTTGTCCAAGTATGAATAATATTCGGATTTCTTTGATGATATTCCCTATATTCTTTTTCATATGTATGGATCGATTCTTTATTAATAGGGATGGTTTGCTCATGTTGAAATAACTTTGAAAACTCATTTAATGCCTGTTCATATACTTCATGATTTTCGCTAATTGAAATATTCCACTCAATCCCCGTTGTAAAGGCCGATCCGGACAAATTGGATGAACCAACAAAAAGGGTGTTCGCATTTTTTTCCTTTAACAAATAAGCTTTCGGATGAAATGATTTCCCCCCACTCCGAAATAAACGGATTTCCATTTTTTCATGTATTTCATATAACATTTTAAGCGCATCTGGTTGCGTAATATATAAATAATCACCTGTACATACTTTCACTTCTGCCCCACGCTCTACCGCTTTCCACAATGCTTCGGACAATAGTTGAACACCTGACTTCATGACGAAAGAAGTCAACACACAAACAGAATCTGCTTTTTCTATTTTTGGAATTAGTTCCTCCCCTAAATACTCGGTAATAAGCGTTACTTTCGTCATTCGTCCTCAACCTCAATTAAGAAAATTCTTTCTTGAAAGCCTCCACGTTGGACAGCTTTTTGTCTACGAATCTCTTCCAATTTTTCAATATCCGCACCATGAACCTTTACGAGTGAATGGATAATTTCAAATAAATCGGCTAATTCTTCCAATGCTTCTTCATTGGTCGTTGAGTTTAAGTATTCTAGCAATTCTTCCTTACTTCTTCTTCTTTAATTCTGTTATATATTCTTCCTTGTTTAATATTCTCGTTTTACATACTTTTCCTTGGCGTTGTATAATTTCCGGAATATAGTCACGAACAAGTTTGTTGTATATCGGCATTTTTGCACCATCCCCATTCAAATTCTTATCATTATTTTACCATATAGGGTCGTTTTGCTCGCTAATCGAATCACTAAAGACTAACAAATGACCCAAAACGAGAAAAGTCAATGTAAACAAATCGAAATGATAATGATGTGCTTTTGCTATTTGCTCATGTCTTTTTCCTTTACTTTTTTTAAACTTTTTTCCACATATGCTTCCTAGGATTTTTCCATATTCACATCCTTAGAAACTAGAAGATTTATGTTGTTTGTACCATTTGTTTCTCTAGCCGTTTTCTCAGCATTTCTTGTAGTTTTTCTTTTTCAATTTCAAAATTGGCATCGGGAGGTTCTGTTGTTTGGGTTTTGGGTTGATCTGTCTGTTCTATAAACCATTGTGGAAGCTTTTCAACTCGTAGTGATGTTCTTTGAGAGTCTCGTGTTGGATAAGATCTTGTATTGTGGTTTAGTTGCTCAATGGATTGGATATTCTGATTTTCCCAATTTCTTAATATGGCCTCGACATAATTCCAGTTTGTAATTCCCCTATTTGCTGCCATGTTCATTGCATGGAGAACAAGCTCTTCAGATAATTTTTCACTCCATATCGTAATTTTTTTGGTTGTAGACGATGTTCTTTTTCCAAATCCGTTTTGTTCAAAAAAGGTTATAGCTGTTTCATATAAATATTGCTCCTTCATTATTTCTGTCGAATTCTCTGAAGTATTCTCTGTTGTACTATCTGTTAATAGGCGGTTCATTATGACCTGTTCATCCGTCCGTTTTGAACCAAGGATCGGTTCATTTTGAGCCGACATTGGATCCATTTGACCCCCTATTTGTTCATGTTGACCCATCGACTTCTCGTCTGTTTGAATAAGTTCCTCTATTTTTTCATAGTCGATCGTGTACCATTTTGTTTTTCTATTTTTCATAATAAGGATGAATCCCTTTTTTTGCAGACTATTAATCATTCTTTTTAATGTGCTTTCAGACCAAAAGGGGAATTGCTTTTGCCAGCCCCCTAATGTGTTATAAACCCATCTTTTCCCTACATATTGATGTTTGCTTTTTCCTAACCAATAATGTAGCTGCTGAAGAAAAATCGCCTCATTTAATCCTATTTTCACAGCCAATTGTGGTAAAAGGATCATCAGTTTGTCATCGATTAATAATTTTTTCATGGTAAAATCCTCCTTAATTTTTAAATCTTACAGTCACTATAAAAGAAAGATTTTGCCCCTGACAAATTAGCTTTCAGTACTGAAAACAGAAAATATCCCCCCAAAACATATGTTTCCGACTCCAAAACAGGCGATTTTTGATGTTATCAGCTTGAAAGCATTTTTTTAAAAGGAATTAAAAAATCCACGATTTAATAAACCGCAGATAAAAATTTGTAAGCGATTTCATTCAATGAAATACTAAAAAATGATCGAACGAACTTAAGACTGTTCAATTAATAGTCCTTAAGTATGAATGGATTCTGAGTCCTTAACCTCTTCAATCCCCACTTTCCTCTCATTATTTTTATGAAACAGATAATAGGAACCTATGACAATGAGTACTATTAGTAATGTAAGGGCTAACTGGGAGCGCATATGATCAATAAAGGCCATTGCAATCAATATCGTCACAATTCCAAGAATGGTTACATAAGTAAGATAGGGAAATAACCACATCTTCACCTTCAGTCATTCGGGTTGTTCTCTTTCAAGCTTACGGCGCATACGTAAATGGGAAAATGCGATTACAAGATAAACTAACAATGCGATGCCGCCAGAGGCATTTTTTTATTCAAAAATTGGTTTTTTGAGGAATATGGGTGTTGTGAACAATCGCCTGATTATGTCGTTTTTTGTCAAATAATCGATATATTAAAAAAATCGCACATATATTTCAAAAATCGCTCATATCTCTTTGAAAATCGCACATATATTTCAAAGATCGCTCATATCTTCTTGAAAGTCGTGCATATTTCAAAAAGTCGCTCATATCTCCTTGAAAGTCGCACATATATTCAAAAAGTCGCTCATATCTCCTTGAAAGTCGCACATATATTCAAAAAGTCGCTCATATCTCCTTGAAAGTCGCTCATATATTTCAAAAAGTCGCTCATATCTCTTTGAAAATCGCACATATATTTCAAAAGTCGCTCATATCTTCTTGAAAGTCGTGCATAGAACCTCAACTAAAGTGTCCACATATGGTGGTACATCTCATCTTCCTTACTTTTTCCAGTCAAAAGCCCACGATTTACAAAAGAATCGTGGGCTTTCTTCTTTAATACTCTATTTCTTCATAGTCTTTTGGCTGTGGCAATGGCTGTTCTAAATATTTTTTTCCTTTTTCATGATCAATTGGGATGGTTGGATCAAAGGGACTGTTTTTTTTCTTTTGATGTTCTTTGCTTTCCATTGATTCATCACCTCAGCCATAGCCTTTCAATTTTACTATGAGATTATTCGAACAAGTACAAATTCACCAAAATATCCCAATTAATACGATGGCTCCTAAAATGATTCCACCGATTTGCCCCACTAATGTTATTGTTTCACGCCTTTTTTTGATCTCTTGAATGTCCATTTCAATTCGTTGGATGGATTCCTTTAATTCCCGGAACTCTTCTTTCCATTTTGAATTGGATTCTTCTTGAGGATTCACTTTTTCCCCTTCCTTTCTTTTATTCTCACCCCTTCACTATATTGTATTAGGAAAAGTGATTCTTCAGTATCAGCTTTTGTTTCATTCATGGAAAACGTGTTTTGAACTTGGTCGAACTTCTTGCCCTATAGGTCGTACGGGTTCGCTTGTTGTAAAAGCTTCCGGATATCCATAGCTGCCATGTTCACTTAAATCAAGTCCCATTAATTCTTCTTCTTCTGTTACACGAAGGCCATTCATTACTTTTTTCATCATGTATAAAAGGACAAATGAAACGGAGAAGGCATATAGTGCACAAACGATTACGCCCATTGCTTGAACCCCTAGTTGGGTGAATCCTCCGCCATAAAATAACCCTGGCTTCCCTACCGTCGCTAATTCTGGCGTTGCGAAAAACCCTGTGGATAAAGTTCCAAAGATCCCAGCAACCCCATGAACAGATAAAGCATAGATTGGGTCATCAATTTTGCATTTTTCGAAAAATTTTACACTATAGAAAACCAGTACGCCTGCGATCAACCCGATGACAACAGCTGCCCATGTTTCAACGAAGGCACATGATGCGGTTATGGCGACAAGTCCTGCAAGTGCCCCGTTCATGATTGTGGGAATATCGGCCTTTCCTAGCGCAACCCATGAGATTAATAAAGCGCTAATGGCCCCCGCTGCAGCCGCTAAGTTTGTATTCAGCGCCACAAACCCGAAAAATCCATCATCTACACTTAATGTACTCCCTGCGTTAAAACCGAACCACCCAAACCAGAGGATAATGACACCTAATGCTGTATAGACTTGATTATGACCACGTAGATCATTGGCTTTGCCATCATTTTGATATTTTCCAATTCTAGGTTTCAAAAGAATCGAGCCAGCAAATGCAGCCATGGCTCCTGTCAAATGCACGACAGTAGAACCGGCAAAATCTTGTTTTCCATGCTCGGCTAACCAGCCTCCCCCCCAAATCCAATGAGCGACAATGGGGTAAACCAAGCTTGAAAACAAAAGGGCAAATACTAAATACACGGAAAGTTTGGCACGCTCTGCAAACCCTCCAAAGGCAATGGTGAGCGAAATGCCTGCGAATGCTAATTGAAATAAAAAGAAAGTGGCTCCAGAATAATTAGCCCCATCTATTTCTTGACCGGAATAGAAAAAGTCTGACCATCCTACAAAGAAATTAGGATTCTTTCCAAAAATCAATCCATATCCAACAGCCCAAAACATAATGGATGCAATGCTAAAGGTAAACAGCGTCTTTCCTGCGATATGCCCGGCATTTTTCATTCGGGTTGAACCTGCTTCAAGTAGAATAAAACCACCTTGCATGAAAATCACCAAAATGGCTCCTAAAAGAATCCATATACTATTTAATAGATACAATTCATCCATTCAACATTCCCCCTGATCATGATAAAAGAAATGATAAGACCCTCATTTTTTATATGGGGGGGAGAAAATCCCCCCACTATTCCTTTTTCCACTTCCTATTCACTCTTTCCTTGACTTGTAACGAACGATTAGTAAAGTGACAGATATTGTTCACGTTCCCAAGGGTGAACTTGTGTGCGGAACAGGTCCCATTCAATTTGCTTGGCTTCAACGAAATGTTCGAATAAATGACTTCCTAATGCATGGATGATCACTTCATCGCTTTTTAAATTTTCTAGAGCTTCCGCCATATTCGCTGGTAAATCCATAATGCCACTTTCCATTCGCTCTTCTTTTGTCATTACATATATATTGCGGTTCACAGGTTCTGGCGGTGTTAGATTATTTTTGATGCCATCTAATCCTGCGGCGAGTTGAACAGCCATCGCTAAATACGGATTCGCTGATGGATCCACACTTCTAACTTCTACACGAGTACTTAACCCACGTGAAGCTGGAATTCGAATGAGTGGACTTCTATTTTTAGCTGACCAAGCGACATAGCATGGGGCCTCATACCCGGGAACTAATCGCTTATAAGAATTGACGGTTGGATTGGTGATCGCGGTAAAATTCGGCACATGTTTTAAAACCCCTGCGATAAATTGTCTCGCCACATCACTTATTTCCAACGTGCCATTTGGATCATAAAAGACATTTTCTCCATTTTTAAATAATGATAAATTACAATGCATTCCAGACCCGTTCACTCCAAATAATGGCTTTGGCATAAAGGTAGCATGAAGACCATGTTTTCGCGCGATCGTTTTGACGACGAGTTTAAATGTTTGGATATCATCGCAAGCTTTTAATGCGTTTTGATACTTGAAATCAATTTCATGTTGACCAGGGGCCACTTCATGATGGGAAGCTTCAATATCGAATCCCATTTCTTCTAGTTCTAAGACAATATCTCTTCGGCAATTTTCCCCAAGATCGGTTGGCGCTAAGTCAAAATAGCCCCCATGATCATTTAACTCTAAAGTAGGTTCTCCTTTTTCATCTAACTTGAATAAGAAAAATTCAGGTTCAGGGCCGACATTAAAATCTGTGAACCCTAATTGTTGCATTTCCTTTAACATCCTTTTTAAATTATTGCGCGGATCCCCTTCAAATGGCGTTCCATCTGGATGATAAATATCACAAATAAAACGGGCTACTTTCCCTTTTTCAGCTGTCCAAGGAAAAATGACGAACGTGTCCAAATCAGGATATAAATACATATCGGATTCCTCGATCCGAACGAAGCCCTCGATGGAAGAGCCATCAAACATCATTTTATTATCAAGTGCTTTTGATAACTGGCTCACAGGAATTTCCACATTTTTAATCGTTCCAAATAAATCTGTAAACTGTAAACGAATATAACGGACATCTTGTTCCTTTACCATTTGAAAAATTTGCTCAATTTTTGTGTTGTTTGTCATCCTCATTACCTCCAGTTTGTAATAAAATGGAAATCAATATGGTCAAATTGCCCTAGAGCGCGGGAGATCCCCCTCCATTTGCAATTTCCCTGTACAAATATAAGCAGCGGCTCCTCTTTTCCAAACATGATTTTGTTGATCCCAACTTATCGTTAAATCTCCTCCAGGAAGATGAACCGTTGTTTGTTGATGCTTTTCTATTCGATTCGTAAGTGTGGCGGCGACAACTGCCGCACATGCTCCAGTTCCACATGCCATCGTAAGACCTGATCCTCTTTCCCATACGCGATATTTGAATTCCCTTTGATTTTGGATTTCTACAATTCCGACATTCACTCTTTCAGGAAAGAGAGGGGAATATTCAATTTCAGGACCGATTTTTTCTAATGGAACATCATCTACATTGTCAACAAAGAGAATAGCATGGGGGTTTCCCATTGAAACACATGTCATTTCAAATTCCTCATCCCCAATTGAAAAAGGTTCAGCAATCGCCGGGAGAAAAGGATCCCCGATCATCGGAATGGACATTTTGATCCATTGCGGTTCTCCCATATCCACTGTGACGAATTCCACTAATTCATGTTCGTCTATTTCTACTTCTACACGGACGACTCCGCCTAATGTTTCAATTGTGAAACGAGGAGATGTTGTGTATAGATGGTCAAATAGATATTTCGCCACACATCGTAAGCCATTGCCACAATTTTTTCCTTCTGAACCATCAATGTTAAAAATCCGCATTTTGAAATCGGCTATTTTGGAAGGGCAAATTAAAAGGATGCCATCTGATCCAATTCCAAAATTCACATCGGAAACCTTTTTCGAAAGGTAGGAAAAGTCCCCCATTTCGTCCGTAGACTCTAATAAATTGAAAAGAATATATGAGTTCCCAAGACCATGCATTTTTACAAAATCCATCTTACTCCCCCTCTTCAAAAATGAATGGTACTTTTTTCAGTCTTGCTTTTATTTCTCCTATTACTCGCCGTTCTTCTTCCTCCCCGTTTGCTTGGAAGGTGACGGAAAAGCGTACTTCATGGCCGGTTTCATCCCAAGGAACGCTTGAGATTAAATGTTCACGGAGTAAATACTGGCTAAACTCCTCAGCTGTTTGAAAAATAGGTCCTCCTGCAATGGCCTTTGGAACTTTTGTATATAGAAAGAAGGACCCTTTTGGTTTTTTGGCTTGAAAGCCACATTCTCGTAATGCTTCTGCGAGTAAGTGATGCCGTCGTGAATACTTTTCAGCAATTTTCTCCGTCATTTCAGGGTGATGTAAAGCATACGCCGCCGCTTTTTGAATCGCGATAAATTGTCCTGAGTCCATATTGTCTTTTACCGTGGCAAATGCTTTGACCAATTTCTCATTCCCCGCAATAAATCCAATTCGCCATCCTGTCATATTGAACGACTTTGATAAAGAATGAAGCTCCACCCCTACTTCTTTTGCTCCTGGGATCGAGAGGAAACTAAGAGGTCTCTCCCCATCAAATACCAAGGCGGCATAGGCTGCATCATGGACAACAATCAGTTCATTTTTCTTGGCAAATTGGACTACCTCTTCAAAGAATTCTCGGGTCGCCGTCGCTCCCGTCGGATTATTCGGGTAATTTAAATAGAGTAGCTTTGTTTTTTTCAAAACCCCTTCACTTAACAAATCAAGCTGAGGCAGAAAACCATTTTCCTCTAATAGTGGGAGATAAACGACTTCTCCTCCGTAATATTTCGTATGTGTTGCCAAAATGGGATAGCAAGGAGTTGGCATAAGCGTAATATCAAAAGGATTGATAAATGCAGCGGGAAGCATAGCCAATGCCGATTTTGAACCAATCACATGGTTAATTTCTGTTTCCGGATTTAAATGATCTACCCCAAACACGTTTTGCATATAGGTGGCGGCAGCCTGTTTAAAATCAGGAATCCCATTATCCGCATAAAAGCGGTTCTCCCTTTTCATTGCCTCGTCTGCCAATTTTCGAACGACTGCTTGATCGGCCATTTCATCCGGTTCTCCAACTCCTAAATCAATAAACTCGATATGAGGATTTTGACGGATAGCCTCCCTTTTTACCCTTTTGATTTTTTCAAATTTATAGACTTCATTCGTTAATCCGAATTGTTCACCACCTATCCGGTCTGCAAACAACTTTTGAATATAATCTGTTGATGTTGACAATCTCTAGTTCCCCCTTACAAGTGTTAAACTGATTGTTTGTTTTGAAGATATCGATCACATTGATCTGCCACTTCTTTCCCTTCTTGGATCGCCCAAACAATTAAACTTTGTCCCCGACGAGCATCCCCCGCTATAAAAATCCCTTCTTCATTTGTTGCGTATTTTTCATTTGGATTTTCCTGTAAATGTTGAACAAGGGGTGTTTCTGGACCTTCAAAGCCGATGGCTAACAATACAAGTTGAGTCGGCCAAATTTTCTCTGTCAAAGGGACTTCCTCTTTCTTTTTCTCTCCTCGTTCATTTTTCAAAATTCGCAACTCCCTGCTCATGATCCCGCTGACGGCCCCTTGTTCATTTCCTAAAAATTCAACCGCAGAAGTAGAATAGGAGCGCGGATCTTTTCCAAATGAATAGCTGGCTTCTTCCTGTGCGGTATCCATCTTGTGAATGATTGGATATTGTGGCCAAGGATTTTCACCCGTTCTCATCTTGGGACGTTCGGGATAAATATCAAACTGTACTAAACTTTTGCAATTCTGTCTTAGGGCCGTTGATATACAGTCACTAGCTGTATCTCCTCCCCCAATGACAATGACATCTTTTCCTTGTGCTGAGATAAATCGACCATCTGTAAAATTGGAATCTAGTAAACTTTTCGTATTGCTATGAAGGAAGTCCATCGCGAAATGAATCCCTTGAAGCTCCCTTCCCTTCAACTGAACATCCCGTGGACGAGTCGCGCCGATACAAAGAATGACCGCATCATATTGTGCACGTAACTCCTCCATTGACACTTGCTTTCCGATTTCAACATTAGTGATAAATTGAATTCCTTCCTCTTCTAATAAGGAGAGGCGGCGGTTGATCACCTTCTGCTCGATTTTCATTTTCGGAATTCCATAAGTTAAAAGTCCGCCGATTCGGTCATTTCTTTCATATACCGTAACCGAATGTCCTTTTAGATTTAGTTGCGAAGCACTTGCAAGTCCTGCAGGTCCCGAACCGATGACGGCTACCTTCTTTCCAGTTCGCTTTTTGGGAGGGGCGGGGATCACCCAGCCTTCTTCAAAAGCTTTATCGATAATCGCCCTTTCAATATTTTTGATCGACACCGCACTTTCATATAGGGAAGCAACACATCCCCCTTCACATGGAGCTGGGCACGCACGACCTGTAAATTCTGGAAATGGATTGGTTTTCTTTAAGCGCAAGTACGCTTCTTTCCATCTTCCTTTAAAAACAAGGTCATTCCATTCTGGGATGAGATTGTATACGGGACAACCAGTTGTCATCCCCGCTAACACACTTCCATTCTGGCAAAAGGGAACTGCGCAATCCATACAACGTGCCGCTTGTTCCTGAAGAAGATCTTCAGATGGGAGAGAGGCAATTTCTTGCCAATCATTGATTCTTTCTGAAGGGTCCCGGTAATGGAGGGGACGCCTTTTGTATTCCATAAATCCTGTCGTCTTTCCCATATTTCTTTCCCCCGATCATTGATTACCATTTTTTAACCATCCATCTTAATGAATCTCCTACTCTCTAAGACTTGAAAATAAGCTGATCTTTCCTGAAACGATCCGAAACTAATTTCTTTTTAAACTCTTTAGGGATTACTCGTATAAATTGCGAGACATTCTTTCCCCAATTTTGAATAATTTGGGCAGCTACATAACTTTCCGTATACTTCCAATGCTGATCGACTATTTTTTTGACAAACTCGATTTCGCCTGGGTCCTCTAACTGTTCGATATCGACATGTTCTGGATTACATAAAGATCGAAATTCCATCTCATCTGGAGGAAACACATAGGCGATTCCACCTGACATTCCGGCTGCAAAGTTTTTCCCTACTTCCCCGAGAATAACGACTCTTCCTCCTGTCATATACTCACATCCATGATCTCCTACCCCTTCAACAACGACATTTGCTCCGCTGTTTCTTACACAGAATCTTTCACCTGCTTTGCCATTAATAAAGGCTTCACCACTTGTTGCTCCATAAAAGGCGGCATTGCCCATGATGATATTTTTCTCCGCAGGGATCGTTGATTTGGTAGGTGGAAACATGATGACTTTCCCTCCTGACAACCCTTTTCCCACATAATCATTGGCCTCTCCTTCCAATGTCATGGTCAGACCATTCGGGATAAAAGCAGCGAAACTTTGACCCGCTATACCGCGAAAATCAATTCGAATTGTATGATCAGGTAATCCTTCCCTACCAAATCGCTTGGAAATTTCGCTTCCTAATCGCGTTCCTACAGAGCGATCTGTATTGGCAATATAAGAACGAACATGTAATCGTTCATGGTCTTCCAATGTTAATTTCGCCATTGGGATCAACTTTTGGACATCTAATGTGGATTGGACATCCTCCTCTACTTCTACGGAATTCCACTTTCTTGGAACGTCTTGCTGAAATAAAAGCGGTGAAAAATCCAGTTTCTGCGCTTTCCAATTTCCTTTTGTAGATTTCTTTAAAACATTTGATTGGCCTACCATTTCCTCCACTGTCCTAAACCCTAACTCAGCCATCCATTCACGCATCTCTTCCGCAATAAAATGCATTAAATGGACGATATGTTCAGCTGTTCCCATCATTTTTTTTCGGAGTTCAGGATTTTGTGTTGCAATGCCTACAGGACATGTATCAAGATGACAAACTCTCATCATCACACAGCCAAGTGCTACAAGAGGCAATGTGGAAAAGCCAAACTCCTCTGCACCTAAAAGGGCGGCAATGACAACATCTCGACCTGTCATGAGTTTCCCATCTGTTTCGAGGGTGACCTGGTTTCTTAAGCCATTGAGTACCAAGGTTTGATGTGCTTCCGCTAACCCTAGTTCCCAAGGTACACCTGTGTGTTTGATACTTGTTTTGGATGCGGCACCTGTTCCACCGTCATACCCACTGATTAAAATCACATCTGCCTTTGCTTTCGCGACACCAGCGGCAATCGTTCCTACCCCAGCCTCCGAAACGAGCTTGACATTTATTCGCGCTTTCTCATTCGCATTTTTCAAATCAAAAATGAGCTGTGCTAAATCCTCGATCGAATAAATATCATGATGGGGCGGCGGTGAGATCAGTTCAATGCCAGGGGTTGATCCCCGAGTCTTGGCGATGGAAGATGTTACTTTATGGCCAGCGAGTTGTCCCCCCTCACCTGGTTTCGCTCCTTGCGCCATCTTGATTTGAATTTCATCACAATGGACAAGATAATGGCTTGTTACACCGAATCTTCCTGATGCCACTTGTTTGATTCGGCTGTTCAATGAATCCCCGTTTTTCAAAGGCGAAAATCGTTCTTCCTTCTCTCCACCTTCACCTGAATTACTTTTTCCACCAATACGGTTCATTGCGATTGCCAATGCCACGTGGGCCTCCTCGCTAATCGATCCGTAAGACATCGCCCCCGTTTTAAATCTTTTAAAAATCGATTCCACTGGCTCGACTTCATCAATCGAAATCGGTTTTCGTTTTGCGTCAAATTCTAATAACCCCCGCAATGTAGAACGATTATTCATCTCATCTTGGAGCATTCGACTATATTTTTTATATAAATCATAGCGACCGGTCCGAACAGCATGCTGTAAGGTATGGATCGTTTCAGGATTAAATAAATGCGGTTCTCCCCCATGGCGCCATTGATAATCTGATCCCGTATCCATCGGCATATTGGTATCGAATGCTTCACTATGTCTCATTCGCACTTCCTTTTCTATATCCGCCATTGTCAATCCGCCAATTTGCGAGGCTGTTCTCGGAAAATATGTTTGAATCACGTCTGAATGAATTCCAATTGCTTCAAAAATTTGTGCTCCAATATAGCTTTGCACTGTGGAAATCCCCATCTTAGACATAATTTTCAAAATTCCCTTTGTTACAGATTTCACATAATGACAACTTGCCTCCTCGACCGATATTGGATTCCCCTCTGTCTCCATCATTTCTGATAATGATGCATACACAAGATACGGGTAAATAGCATTTGCACCATAGCCAAGAAGGGTGGCAAAATGATGGATCTCACGCACTTCCCCTGATTCAATGACAAGACTCACTTTACTTCTGGCACCTGTCTGAATTAAATGATGGTGCACGGCTGATACGGCGAGTAAAGAAGGAATCGCTGCATGTTCGGCATTGACTCCACGATCACTTAAGATGAGAATGTTACTTCCCTTTTCAACTGCTTCGTCTACTGATTGTAGATAAGCTTCAAGTGATTGTTCCATATTCATCTGTTGTTCATTTATAGGAAATACAAATGGAAGAACGACTGATTTAAAGTCCTCTGTTTGCAAAAATCGTAACCGTTCTATTTCCTTTTCCGATAATACAGGTGTTTGTAATCGGATTTTTTTATACTCTTGTTCATTCGGATGAAGTAAATTCCCTTCAGTGCCAATCAATACTTCAACAGATGTTACAAGTTCCTCACGAATCGCATCAATGGGTGGATTGGTTACTTGTGCAAACCGTTGTTTGAAATAATGAAACAAAAGCTGTGGGCGATCGGAAAGAACTGCTAAAGGTGCATCATAACCCATCGATCCAATTGGTTCTTTCCCTTGCAGAATCATTGGTTTCAATCCTTTTTCCCATTCCTCCACCGTATAACCAAAATTGACTCGTAGTCTCTCTAACATCGAATTATTTTCTTTTAATTCTGATTTTTCAGTATTTAAAATTTTCACATTCTCAATTGGAACAATTTGCTCGCGGACCCATTGTCGATACGGCTCTTTTGATACTATTTCTTGTTTGATTTCTTCAT
Source organism: Oikeobacillus pervagus (assembly GCF_030813365.1). Taxonomy (NCBI): domain Bacteria; kingdom Bacillati; phylum Bacillota; class Bacilli; order Caryophanales; family Bacillaceae; genus Oikeobacillus; species Oikeobacillus pervagus. The sequence goes on along the minus strand of NZ_JAUSUC010000036.1, from coordinate 10,570 downwards.
CTAAACATAAGCGCCCTTCCCGGATATCTACGAGAATCATTTGACCTGGCTTCAACCGGTCTTTCATGATGATTTTTTCTTCTGGAACATCGACAACCCCTACTTCTGAAGACAAGCAAATGAAATCATCATCTGTCACTATAAAGCGAGCGGGCCTAAGTCCATTTCTGTCCAGACATGCTCCAATTTGATCTCCATCGGTAAAAGACATCGCAGCCGGTCCATCCCATGGTTCCATTAAACAGCTATGGTATTGGTAAAAGGCTTTTTTATCTTCGTCCATCAATTGATTTTTCTGCCAAGGCTCCGGAATCATCATCATCATCGCATGTGGGAGTGACCACCCTGACAACACTAAGCTTTCTAATACATTGTCAAATATAGCGGAGTCACTACCTTCTACGTTAATAATGGGACAAAGTTCTTGGATATCTAGAGAACTATTCGATTCAAATGATTTCTCCCTGGCAAAATTCCAATGAATATTTCCGTTGATCGTATTAATCTCCCCATTATGCATCACAAACCGGTTAGGCTGTGCCCGATTCCAACTTGGAAAAGTATTCGTACTAAAACGATTATGAACCAACGCAAACGCGGACTTATATTGTTCATTTGTCAAATCAAGATAAAAACTTCTTAATTGTTCGGGAAGTAACAGTCCCTTATAGACGATCGTTTTAGCTGAAAAACTTGCAAAATAGCCTTTCTCTTTTCCTTGAAAATCAATGGTCTGAAACTGTTTCTCCACTTTTCTACGTACTTGATACATTTTTTGTTCGAATGTAAGTTCCGGTATTTCCTCACTCGGTTTCAACACAAATAGTTGACGAATGATCGGCTGGGTCGCTTTTGCCTCGTCATTCAATTGTTGTGGATTCGTTGGGACGGTCCTCCAACCGAATAATGGGATTTGTTCTTTCTCAAGTACATTTTCAATCAGTTCCTCACAATATTGTCTCACTTCCGTTTGTCTCGGAAGAAACAACATCCCCACACCATATTGTCGAATAGGTGGAAGATCCTTGCCTTTCTTTTGCCATTCCTTTTCAAAGAAAGAATGAGGAATTTCAGTCAAAATACCTGCTCCATCCCCTAGTCGATCATCTGCTCCTCGACCCCCACGATGGTCTAATCGTTCAAGGGCTGTTAACGCTTGATCTACTATTTGATGAGATTTCTTTCCTTGAATATTGGCGAGCATCGCGATTCCACATGCATCATGTTCAAATTGAGGATCATACAAACCCAGTTTCCTTAGTCCATTGTTCTGTTTCATCTTGTATCCCCCTCTTACTTTTTCCTGGTAGAATGATCATAACATCTAATAAACAAACTTTATTTAGAGTAAAAGATAAAATATTTGCACTTTTTGAATCATTATTAACAAAAAACCGCCAAACATTGGATTGTTCGGCGGCTTTTATTGCTGTTTCAAATGATAAAAGCTTGCGGGACGGCTCACGTTTTCCCTATTTTAGCGAAACTTATGAAATCTTGTACGCCGATGAGCGAGGCGCTTCCGCATTTGGTTTCGGCTAGCGGATTTCGGATGGATTTTTTCCTGTGTACTGTTTAAATTGTCTGCTAAAGAAGTGGAGGTCTGAGTAACCGAGGGTTTTGGCTGCTTCGGTCACGGTCATTCCTGTATAATAAAGTAAATGTTCTGCTCGTTCAATCCGCGCTTGGATGATATAGGAACGAACCGTTTGACCAATAATTTGTTTGAACTTTTTGGAAAAATAGCGTGGGGATAAATTAGCACGAGCAGCTAAGTTTTCAATGGAGTGCTCTCTACTCGGATGTTGGCGAATATAATTGGCAATTTCTCGAATCGTTTCCAGCAAACGATTGCTTACATCGACCAGCTGTTTTTCTTCCTGTAGATCTTCTCGCAATAAATGAATCATTAGCTCCTTTATGATCAGCTTTGCTTCCACTTCAGCTCCAAATGGCTTTTCTAATAATAAACGAACATATCTTGTTAAAAGGGATTCGAAATTCAGCGTATTTTGAATAATTCGATAAGATTGTGGAACGGTTTGAATAAACTCCGTGACATCAAAATGGATATAAGTTAAGGTGAGGGCATTCTGAGAATTTTGAGTGGCAGTTGTCTCATCGCCTGGTTTAAAAAGAAAACAACTTCCCTTTTGTACATTATATGGGCGACGGTTTAACACGACCGTTCCCTCTCCACTCCATATGTAAAATAAATCATAGTTAGCAAATGGTTGCTCGCGTTTCTTCCATTCCCAGTTGGGCTCACATTGTATAGTCGCAAATGCAGGTTTAAGGACAACGTGATCTGGATTGATGTTCAGCATCTAATTCCCCCTTCTTTTTTTATCATAATCCAAAGGGAAAGGAATAGGCAAACCCTCTTTTGGAGGAAAGGAGAAATTTATTACAAAATAAAACACTAGACCGTGATCAGACGGTCTAGTGTTGAGTGAAATCTTTTTAGTCCCCCTTAACGGGCAGTAAAATCACTACTGAATGAAGTTTCACTTTATAATTGAATCTCTTGTAAAGCTTGTTGTAAGTCGGAGCGAGTTTTTAATTCACTATCGATTTCAATTCCAAGCTCAATCATCGTATCCGCAATTTCTGGGCTAATACCTGTTAGGATCGTTGAACATCCTAGTAATCTAATTCCTTTCACAATTTTAAATAAATGATTCACGACCGCTGTATCAACAAATGGGACACCCGATATATCGATGATTAATTTTTGTGCTTTTAATTCTTTTACTCTTACAAGCGTTTTTTCACGGATTTTTTTGGCACGATACGTGTCAACATTCCCAACAATCGGAAGGATACTCACTTTGTTCGCAATTGGAATAACTGGAACGGATAATTCATCCACTGTTTCGCGTTGGCATCTTAATAGCTCGTCTTTATATTTCACATAATAAGAAGTATAGGTGTCAATGATCGTGTCAATGATGTCGTTGATATTCCGTTCTAAAGCGAAAAACTCCTCGATATCGAGTTTAATCCCTTCTTCCAAATAATAGGTTCTAATCGCACTCCATAAAATTCCTCGACAAGATTGGAATACTTCCCATGCAAGATTAATAGGGAAATCCACTTTGGCACGATTTGTTCCTGTCTCTTTTGCCCATGCGATAATTTCTTCCGATTTGATTCCATTAATGCTTTTAGATACAAGAAGGGTTAACAATCTAACTGTTTCTTTCAATGTTTCAGGGTCTTCATAAAAATCAAAGAAATAACTTTTGTTTCGTTCAATATATTCGTGCCACTCATTTGCATAGGCATCCGCATTTTTTTCAAGAAATTCTGCAAGGCTTGTTCCGGCTTGAACTGTTTTCATCTCGATTCCCTCCATTGATATTGTATGGTCTTTCCTGCGACTATCGTTCGGAAAACGAATATAAAAAGATGTTCCTTTTCCTTCTATACTTTTTACTTGAATAAATGCATGATTATTTTGAATCGCGGAATAAACTTGAGCGATTCCCATCCCTGTTCCATCTTGTTTCAATGTGAAAAACGGTGTTCCTAGAAGACGGAGTTTATCTTTTGGAATCCCTACGCCCGTATCAGAAATCATGACATGAGTCCCATCCTCATCTTGGTACAACTCAATCGTAAGGGTTCCCCCGTTTGGCATCGCTTCAATCGCATTTTTGATTAAATTAAAGAAAGCTTTCTTGATTTGATTTCTTCTTCCCTTTACGATCGCTACTTGTTGCTTAAAATCTTTAACAATTCTTATATTATAAAGTTGATTTTGGAATAAAAGTAAAGTCGATTCAAGTTCAGTCGCGACATTAAACGAAATGACATTTTCCTGCTCAAATTCAGGTTTTGATACACTCATTAAATCATTTAATATACTAATCGCCCGTTCGACTTCATCCAAAGCAATATGTATGTATTTCGTATTGTAGGTTTGCTCTAGTAATTGGAGAAAACCTTTCACTGCAGTCAATGGATTTCGTACTTCATGAGCAACTCCCGCAGACAATTCTCCAATCGAAGTCAATAAGTGAGCATTCCAGTTATTATTTCCATTTTCCATCATCAGTTCGTCTAAATTAAAAATGTATAAATGAGATGTAATCGATTCAGCAATTGAAAGGAAGTGAAAAAAATATTGCTGTGAATCAATTGTCACGATAAATTGACTTAGTTTCCCAAGGAAGCATTGATGCAGCTTCATCCTCACCTCTTCATTTTTAAGTTGTTTGAAAATATTATCTGAATCTTCTAATTTACGAAAGATGGGACATCTTCTAACTTCATCATTTGTATTGATAATTGTGCCATCCCGATTCAATTGAATATATCCATAATTATTACGGTGGAGTTTAAGTGATTTTGTCATAGGGACTGACCTTCCTTTCATTAAACCACTTGACAGCTCGAATTTTCGTACCATTCTCTTCATCGCTTATAATCTCAAATTCATCCATAAGCCGCTTCACACCTGAAAGTCCTAATCCAAGCCCTTTTTTGGATGGAACCTCATTTTTTAATACTTTTTCTAAATCTTTTATCCCAGGCCCTTTATCGATCGCAATGACCTCAATCCCATACGATGGAATTGGAGTGATATACACTTCTCCTTCGTCAGCATAATAAATAATATTTCGGGATAATTCCATAATTGAAACGACTAATTTTGTTTGCTCTATCTTATTAAGATGATGCTCATCTGCTAATTTTTTCCCAATCGTACTTGCCATATAAATATCAACTTCTCTTTCGATTGCAATTCTATACAACGTATCATCAGTTCCTTCGTGAAAGTTCTACAAATCGTCAATGAGCCGAAGTAGCAGTCTTTATGTGGAATGATGAAATTTCATTCGGATTTTTAGAGAATAGTGATTATCGTCATTCTATCAAATAATTCGCAGTTAACATACTTATTTTTTTGAAAAATAAGAACCTTCTATAAATACAATCCCCTCTTCCATCCCCCCGAAAATCATCATTACTCCTTCCATTATATTAACAGAATCCACTATTAGGACATATGTATAAAGACCCATCTTTTCACATTATATACACATTCTCCCTTTAAAGGGTCTTATATCCATGTTGGGTGGCTAATTTATTGGTTCCTCATCTGACTCATGTAATAAAGGGTTGATTAACCGATCTTTCCCATCAAAAATTGGATAGGACATCAAAATAGGAGGGTCCATGATAATTGTAAATCATTCTCCACTAATTAATGCATTCTCGTAAGGATGGAACTGTATTAAAACGAATCTCAGGTAAATTAAAGGAATAAGGATGGAAAATAGAAATTTCCTCTTTCAAAAATATTTAACTTTGAATACATCGGTTCTTTCCGTCTCTCACAACCTATAAAGCTTGAGATCGATCATTTTATTTTCATATAATCCTATAGACAATTATGGAATATAAAGACTAATTTTTCAACTATAAGAAAAATCTAAATAGTCCCATAATTAATTTCTTATATTAATCGATCGAAAGGATTCAGTTATTTCAACTGATCACGGCCCACTTCTATTTTTTCCGAATATTCTACTATGTTCATAAATATAGTACTTATAGTTAACTTCTTTAAACCGGGGCCATTGAATCTATTACATCAACTAGCCCTGTAAGAAATCAAATTGGCAGTGCATGAGGAGGTGTTTCTTTGTTTGGAATTCCCATTTTCACCGGATTCATGGTATTCATTTTTTGGCCGCTTGTTTTAGTTGCATCCTTATTATGGGGACATTTTGCTTTTAAACATGAGGAGGAGAATGAATGGACAAGATGATCATATTAATCATCGGAATTCTTTATCTTATAGTCATCCTTGTCATCGGGATTTGGTCTAGTCGCAAGCAAAAAGATATGAGTACCTTTTATATTGGGGGACGGAGTTTTGGTCCATGGCTTGTCGCTCTCGCTATTTCTTCTACGACAATGTCAGGATATGGATTTGTAGGATTACCAGCAATCGCATATGAAAATGGATATATTATCATCATGCTCGGGATCTTTGCGACGGCCGGAATTTTTGTTAGTTTCTTAGTCCTTGCCAAACCGTTGAGAAAAATATCGGAAAAATTCGGCTCGTTGACCATCTCTGATTTACTTGAAACCCGATATAACAGCAAAGCCGTCCGAGTGGTCACAGCGCTCGCCATCTTAGGCGGTGCTATTGGATATCAAATGGCTCAATACAAGGCACTTGGTAATATGTTACAAACGGTATTAGGGGTTCGTTATGAAGTGGCATTATTCATCGGTGTCGCCATCCTAACCGTGTATGTTGTAGCTGGTGGAATGATTAGTGCTGTTTGGACAGACTTCATTCAAATGATCATCATGGTCGCAGGTTCTTTAATTGTATTTTTTGGTGGGCTTCGATTAGTAGGCGGATTTAGTCAAATGAATCGAGAATTAACGCAAATCAATCCAGATCTCACCCAGGCCTTTCATACCAATGGTGGGTCGATGACAATCTTTATCTTCCTCTCCTATTTTTTACTTTATATGATTGGCCAACAAGCCCAACCTCATGTTGTAACTAAGTTTTATATGATACGGAAACTTTCCATGTTAAAATGGGCGGCTTTTATTGCCGCATTAACTTATGGTTTAACCGTACTGCTTTGGTTTTCGGGTCCCTTTACAAGAATTCTAGTCGAACGTGGCGAAATGGCTGCTCCTGCTTCCGCTGATTTAGTCGTACCAACCTTCATCACGACATACTTCCACCCAGTTATTGCCGGACTTTTATTTGCAGCTGTAATGGCAGCAATCATGTCAACAAGTGAAGCTTTTCTTCTATTAGCAAGTTCCAGTGTAGTTCGGGATATTTATCAACAAGTCATCAAAAAAGGAAAAGAACTCCCTCCAAAAAAGGAATTATCGCTTTCACGTTGGGTGACTTTAGCTACTGTCGCTTTAACTTTCCTTTTATCATTAAATCCACCCGATTTAGTTGGTTGGTTAGGAAATGCATCATGGGGATTATTCGTGGCGTCCCTACTTCCAGCTGTCAGTATAGGTATTTGGTGGAAGCGTGCAACCCGTCAAGCAGCTCTTGTTTCCACGATTCTTGGATTCTCTCTTAGTCTCATTCTTTATATTTTGAAGGTCAAAGGAATCTATACTCCTCAGTTAGACACAGGCGCTATCGCTTTTATCATTTCAACTCTTTCATTTGTGATCGTTTCCTATTTAACGAAAAATGAAAAAAGTGAACTATTTTCACATGAAGATCCGCGTATTCAAGCTGACAAACTAGTGATTGAAAATAAGCAATAAATGAAGGAGGGTACCTGTTGCAAAATATTCCACAATTTTTATTACATCATATAGAAGAAACCCCAAATAAACCCTATTTACACAGTCATAATGAAAGTATTTCATATTCACAACTATATAATCGAATTCAACGTACAACTAATGGCTTATTGGAAATTGGAATTAGAAGTGAAGACACCGTTTGTATCATGATGGATAATGGTCCAGAATACTTGGATATTTGGATGTCCCTATCTTTCCTTGGCGCGATATCCGTCCCATTGAATGTCCATTTAAAAGGAGAAGGATTACAATACATTATTCAACACTCTGAAAGTAAAGTCATTTTTGTCGATCACGACTATCTTCCAAATGTTCTCGCTTGCCTTGAAAAAATTCCACAATCATTCCAAGTGATTGTCATCTCAAACGAACCGGTTGGAGAACGCATAGTGTTCCCACATCTAAAGATTATTTCTTATGCATCCTTACTTTCTAATAATCAATCTTATAGTTTATCCGCTGTTGATCCGGGCTCTATCCATAGTATCTTGTACACATCTGGAACAACTGGACGGCCAAAAGGAGTGATGCTCACTCACGCCTCTTTCATAGAATCGGCCAGATCTTTTGCGAATCAAATGATAGGAGTTCAACAAGATGATATTTTGTATACATGTCTCCCGCTCTTCCACATCAATGCCCAGGCCCATACCGTTCTCGGAAGTATTAGCAAAAATGCCACCATCGCCTTAAGTGAAAAATTCAGCGCCTCCAAGTTTTGGGATGAGATCCGTTTTTATCAAGCGACCATTTTCAATTCTTTAGGGTCGATGATTCACATTCTTTGTAAACAACCGAAGAAACAAACAGACCGAAACCATTCCGCCAGAATCACTGCCTGTGCAGCAACACCGAAAGAATTTTGGCGCCCATTCGAGGAAAGATTTGGAGTGCAAATTGTAGAAGGGTATGGATTAACGGAAACGACTGGTTTTTGTCTGTCCAATCCATTAAATGCATCTCGTCCCCCTTCGATAGGAAAGCCCTATCCGTTTGTTGAAGCGAAAATTGTGGACGAGCAAGGGGAAGAACTACCGCCTAATCAACGAGGAGAAATTATTATTCGTTCTAATAAACAACCATTTTTGATGAAAGGTTATTATAAAAATCCTATCAAAACTCAAGAAGTATTAAGGGACGGATGGTTTTATACAGGGGATCATGGTCATATCGATGAGGATGGTTATTTATATTTTTATGATCGCCATAAACAATGTATTAGAAGACGCGGGGAAAATATTTCTTCATGGGAAATTGAAAAAATCGTCAATCAGCATAAGAAAGTATTAGATTCAGCTGCTGTGGGTGTCCCGTCTGATGTAGGAGAAGAAGATGTAAAATTATATGTGGTTCCAAAAAAAGATGAGACCCTTACTCCAGAGGAAATCATCCGTTGGTGTGAGGAACGAATGGCGTACTTTATGGTCCCTCGGTATATTGAATGGATGGAGGCTTTCCCCAAAACGGCAACAGAGCGGATTCAAAAGTTTAAACTAAAAGAATTAGGAATCAACAACGCTTGGGATCGTGAAAAAATGATGCCAAAACAAAAGGAGGCTCGTAAGTCTTGAATGAATCATTGATCATATACCGAAAAGAAATGGGAATTGCCACGGTCATCCTCAACAACTTGCCGTTAAATCTATTGAATCAAAAGGTCGTTCAACAACTTTCAAATCTAGCAGATGAATTGCATACAGATGATTCTATTCATGCTGTGATATTGACAGGTGCTGGTGAAAAAGCCTTCATGGCTGGCGCTGATATAAAAGAATTTCCAGAATGGATTGGAAAAGGAGAAGCTTTTGCCGAACAGAAAGGGTTAGAACTGCAAGATGCGTTTCATAAATTTTATCGTTTACCAAAGCCAACGATCGCAGCTCTAAATGGGTTAGCCCTTGGAGGTGGTTGTGAACTTGCTTTGGCTTGTGATCTTCGAATTATGGAGCAACATGCAATCATCGGTCTTCCAGAAATTAAGCTAGGATTATTCCCAGGCGCTGGAGGAACACAAAGACTTCCTCGTTTGATCGGGGAAACAAAAGCAAAACAAATGATGTTCCTTGGAGACTCGCTAACAGCAAACGAAGCCTTGCATGTTGGTCTCGTAAATGAAGTCGTTCCTAAGGGAAATTCTCTTAATCGCGCGAATGCAATAGCCCAACGTTTAACATCCTATTCCCTTCCCGCCCTATCTTATATGAAGAAATCCATTCAACAAGGATTACAAGTCTCTCTAGAAACAGGCTTATCCATAGAAGCCCAACATTTTGGGAAAGTATTTCAAACAGAGGAAATCAAGACAGGAGTTCAACATTTTATTGAAAAACATTCATAGGAACAAATGTGCTAGCTCATTGAGCATCCGGTATAAATGCGTCCATTTACACATAATACTCTATGGTGGTACAACTATCATAGAGTATGTAATTTTTCACCACCTTGTATTTCTTTAGCGCTTGTTGTATCTATACTTTTACCATATCAGAGCGCCATAGCCGAGATGTATTAAGTACAATCACGTACTTCACTTGTTGATATGCTATATTGACAAAAGCTCCTATAAGCCGTCACGTTCAATTTCTACAGCCTATTCATCGATCACCTGTACTTTTTTAACAGCCCCATCTTTTATTCGATTAAATTCTTTTTTGCTTAAAAACGGATTTTGGCAGTGATCGAAGACATTTTCATATAGCTTTTGGTTCAAACGTTCTTTTAAATCGTTGAATGCCTCTTCTTTTGTGAACTGTTTTTTGGAAAACTTTTTTGTATGGTGATATTTCCTCTTTGGAAGTTTAACTCCATTTGTTTTGGTTTGGTTGGTTTTTAAATGCTGCTTATAGAACAGAAAACTTTAAAAAAGTAACCGACTTTCTCTATATCCTACTGAAAACTTTGTTAACTCAAGAACTTTAATTATGTGCCTAAATACTTCATGAACATTAATCAACACTGCTTCTATTTCATTTTCTCTAAAAAACAATAGTCTTCCTTTTTTAGCATTTACTTTGGTATTATCAATTATCTCATTTAACAATTGTATTGATTTTTGAATATTTTCTTTATAGTCGTCCCCTTGTGAACTGCTAATCTATAATCAACAGTTTCCACCAAATAAGATTGAACACTTTTTCCAAAGTTCGACTTAGCTTAGCTATGATAGTTTTATGATCATATGTTTTAGCTGGAGGGTATGAAAGGTGGAAAAATTACTATTGTATGTAGAAGTACATCAACTAAAAAAACA
>NZ_JAUSUC010000035.1 GCF_030813365.1 Oikeobacillus pervagus | reverse complement strand
CTTGATTTCCAATGTTTTCTATTTTGCATTAAACATTGTAACCATGAAGGGAGAATTTGACCCTTTTCTTTTTACACAATTATATGGACTTTATCGGGAAATGTGCAAATCTCAGGAGAATCAGCGCAAATCCTCAGGGAACCAGTGCAAATATACCTGGGAAATATGCATAAATCCCGGGAAATGTGCAAATCACCAGAGAATCAGTGCAAATCCACGGGGAACCAGTGCAAATACACTTGGGAAATGTTCATAAATCCCGGAAATGTGCAAATCTCCGGAGAATCAGTGCAAATCCACGGAGAACCAATGCAAATATCCTTGGGAAATGTTCATAAATCCCGGGAAATGTGCAAATCTCCGGAGAATCAGCGCAAATCCATGGAGAACCAATGTAAATATACCTGGGAAATGTGTATAAATCCCAGGAAATGTGCAAATCACCAGAGAATCAGCGCAAATCCACGGAGGACCAGTGCAAATATCCTTGGGAAATGTTCATAACCCCCAGGAAATGTGCGATTTCTAGGAAATATGCCGAAACCTCAGGAAATGGACATATCACCAGAGAACCGGCGCAAATCTTTGTGGGGAAATATTCAAATTTAGTCTAGATATGTCCTGGAATGATTAATTTTTACTCCAATGCAAATATAAAGTCTCGGAAAAGTCATCTCAACGATTTGTCCGTCTATACTAAAAACAGGTCTAAGCGTGCGCTTAGACCTGTTTTTTGAAAATTATCGATCCCCACCGAAGAAATCAAAGAATGCTCCTGTCACACTACCTTCCTCTTTCGATCCACCCGCTGCAGCGAATACACGACTTGCCAAACGGCTAAATGGTAATGATTGAATCCAGACTGTACCAGGTCCACGTAATGTGGCAAAGAATAGTCCTTCTCCGCCAAAAAGAGCCGTTTTGATACCGCGAACAAATTCAATATTGTAATCAATGCCACTTGTCATTGCAACTAGACATCCTGTATCAACACGCAAAGTTTCCCCAGGTTCGAGGACTTTTTTGTGAATGGTTCCTCCTGCATGAACAAAGGCCATTCCATCACCTTCGAGTTTTTGCATGATAAAGCCCTCTCCACCAAAAAAGCCTGCACCAATTTTTCTTTGGAACTCGACTCCGACTGCTACCCCTTTTGCTGCGGCAAGAAAGGCATCTTTTTGACAAATCAATTTACCACCTAATTCACTTAAATCCATTGGAATAATTTTGCCTGGATAGGGTGAGGCAAAGGAAACATGTTTCTTGCCAGAGCCATTATTTGTAAAGGAAGTCATAAACAGACTTTCACCCGTCAGCACGCGTTTACCGGCGCTGAACAATTTCCCCATAATTCCACCCTGTGAAGCGGAACCATCACCAAAGATTGTTTCCATCGCAATTTGGTCGTCCATCATCATTAAGCTTCCTGCTTCCGCAATGACTGTTTCTTGAGGATCTAATTCTACTTCTACAAATTGCATGTCGTCCCCATATATTTTGTAATCAATTTCATGATTATTCAAAACATCAGCCCCTTTTTCTAGATTAATAGATTCTACGTTAGTAGGTTGGAAAAGGATTCAGATTTTTTTTACGAGGATTCAGCAATACTGTTAGCTCCAAAAAAAGAGCCAAGCATCTTCACATGAAGTGAAAAGAAACTTGACTCCTGGAAATCAAAGAGCACGGCTTAAGAAGCAGATTTTTCTACTTTCTCCTTAAACTCTGTTATCTTTTTCATCGTATCATCGATGAGTTGCTTTACCTTTGTTGTGTCTGGCTGATCTTTTTTTGCTTCATTGATCAATGGATAAAGACTTTCCTCAATATTTTTGTAATCGTCTGGATAATGGTCTTCAATTTTGTCTTCGATCACATCCCAGCTTTCATCAAGTTGTTCGCCAGCCATATTTAATGACATCGGATCACTGGATGACTTTTCAACGGTGGATTGCAATTTTTTTAAGGAAGTTTCTACTTTTTCAAGTCCACTCATAAGATCCGAGGTGATATTTGTGGTTGTTTCCACTTCCTGCTGTACTTGATCCTGGTCTGTTTGTGGCATGGTAGAATTCGGTTCCATCTGTTCTGCGCTATTAGAACTACAACCAGCTGCAAGCCATAACATCGTCGCCAACAAAGCAATGGTAGAGCGATATGTTCTCAATTTAATCCCTCCTATGTAGATTTGTTTCCATAAAGACGGAAATCCCTTTAGCATATTAACCAAATCACTTGAATAAAATAAGTGTTTTTTTAAAAATGGGAGTGGATTCAATTCACCACTCCATTTTGTTGGAAAAACAAGGATGTTATAATGCTTAGTGAAAGGTGGGAGATCGAATGAAAATCCTATTAATCGGTGCAAGCGGGACGATTGGAAGTGCGGTAGATAATGAGTTGAAAGATTGCCATGAAATCATTCGAGCGGGAAGAAATGGGGCTGATGTATCTGTTGATATTTCTTCACCCGAAAGTATTAAGGAGATGTATAACCAAATCGGGAAAATTGATGCGGTTGTCAACGCTTCTGGGAGTGCGGGTTTCGCTCCATTAGCCGAATTAACTCCTGAGAAAAATGAATTGGCAATTTTAAGTAAATTAAAAGGTCAAATCAATCTTGTTTTGCTAGGGTTGAATTATGTGAATGATGGCGGAAGTTTTACACTTACGACTGGAATTATGATGGATGATCCGATTCTTCAAGGAGCATCAGCTGCCATGGCGAATGGTGGAGTGAAAGCTTTCGTAAAATCTGCCGCTATTGAAATGCCAAGAGGAATTAGAATTAATAGTGTGAGTCCTAATGTTCTTCAGGAATCTATGCATAAGTATGCAGACTATTTCCGCGGGTTTGATGCCGTTCCAGCAAGCAGAGTGGCACTTGCTTATCGAAAAAGTGTGGAAGGGGCGCGAACTGGGCAGAATTTTGAAGTTTATTGATGAAGGAATGAGTATGAGAAATCCTATCCGAGTGTATATTAAAAATAAAAAAATCCCCTATGTTATCATAAAGAAGTGATAAAATAGTGCTTTTTTGACTCGGAGGATGAAAAATAAATGAGTGACGAATTAAAGTTAAGACCTTTAGAAAGAGATGATTTAGAGTTTGTTCACAAACTCAATATTAATGCGAATATTATGTCCTACTGGTTTGAGGAACCATATGAGGCATTTGTAGAATTGCAAGATTTATATGATAAGCATATTCATGATCAAGGTGAACGTCGGTTTATTGTAGAGAAAAGTGGCGAAATGGTTGGACTTGTCGAATTAGTTGAAATTGATTATATTCATCGACGAGCCGAATTCCAAATTATCATTGATCCAAGGTATCAAGGGCGCGGCTATGCAACAAAGGCAACCTATTTGGCCATGGATTACGCCTTTTCCGTTTTGAATATGTATAAACTTTATTTAATTGTGGATAAGACAAATGAAAAGGCTATACATATTTATAAAAAGGTTGGATTTCAGTTAGAAGGCGAATTAATTGATGAATTTTTTGTGGATGGCGACTACCATAATGCAATTAGAATGTATATGTTTCAACATCAATATTTTCAACAATGAATTAGAAAGAGGCTCTCCGATAGAGGGCCTCTTTGTATACTAATCTGAATATACTGACAATTATAGAGGAACATGTTATATTCAAATGGTAAAGGGGGAGGAAAGATGGTCGTTCAATTCAAAAAAGAGGAAGAATGGTTTACTTTTTATGATAGTCAAGGAAATTTAATCGAGCGCAAGACAGAGATTCGTTTTGACCCGTTAACAGGGGAATCATCACGTCTCGTCTATGATGCGGGGTTGGCGATTACACCACCAGACTACACGGAGGCTGCCGAACAGACGGGGGGGAAAAAATGTCCGTTTTGTCCGGAAAACTTATTGAAAATGACCCCAGTCTTTCCGAAAGAAATTGCTGATCAAGGTAGAATAACTCAAGGAGAGGCGGTTGTATTTCCTAATCTTTTTCCTTATAGTAAGCATAATGGGGTGGTCATTTTCTCAGGCCAACATTATGTTAGATTAGAGGAGTTTGCTCCGTCAATGGTGAAGGATGGATTTATGGTTGCTCAAAAGTATATTCAAAAAGTGGTACAATCGGATCCTAAAGCAAAATATGCCTCGATCAACTGGAACTACTTGCCATATTCAGGTGGAAGTATTTTGCATCCGCATTTACATGTGATTGTTTCGGAATCACCGACAAACTATCAGGCTAATTTTCAGGAAAAGGTGAAGGCTCATGGTGAGGAAAATGATCTGCTCGCTTTATACGAAGCAGAGAGCTCGCTAGGGGAAAGATGGATTGGGGAAAAAGGGAATGTTGCTTGGATGCATGCCTTTGCTCCGAAAAGCCATAATGATTTCATTGCGATGTTCCCAAGGAAATACTCGATCCATGACCTTGATGAACAGGATTGGCAGGACTTTGGGGAAGGGTTACAGGCCATTTTCGCAACTTTAACAGAGCAAGGTTTTGCTAGCTTTAATATGCTGTTAAATATAGCAACAGATCTCGAATCGAAACAACCTGTATGTGCACGTCTGATTCCACGGTTTACACTTGGAGCACTTAGTACGAGTGATATTAACTTCTTCCAAGCTCTTCATCAAGAACCACTTACATATAAAGTTCCAGAAGAAGTAGCAGCTAAAGCACGAATACATTTTCAAAAATAATATCAATGATAAGCATGAATACTAGCTGAATTTACACTAGTATCATGCTTTTTCATTTTTTTAAAACCTAAAATGGTGTAGCTTCGTCTAATGAATAGGAGGTAAGGAGGGACGGAAGTGGAAGAAATTTTTTCGGAAGCAGTGGAAGCAGACGATCGTGACTTGCTATTGGATCAAATCATGACCGAGTATGGCCAGGGCATTTTAGAACTTGTCTACTCCTATGTGAAAAATCAAATGGTGGCCGAGGATTTAACCCAAGAAATCTTTGTGAAGTGTTATAGGTCGCTACATACATTTGAAAAGAAGTCCAATATAAAAACATGGCTATGGAGGATTGCGATCAATCATTGTAAAGATTACTTAAAAAGTTGGCATTATCGGAATATAGAGATGATGGATGCGGATGATATGACGTTTGTATTAAGGGAAGAAGATGTCGCTGTACAGGTAGTCAAGCAAGATGAAAAACAAATCATCATGCAGGCAATCCTTCAACTCCCAGTGAAATACCGAGAATTGATTTATTTTCATTATTATGAAGATCTCTCGTTTAAGGAGATTGAACAGATCACATCAGTGAAGCAAAATACAATTAAAACGCGTATTCGACGAGCGAAGGAATTGCTTAAAGAACAATTGGGGGAGGAGTAATGATGGAGGACCGATTGAAAAATATTAAGAAGTCTCGCGTTCAGGAGCGATTCCCGGGGTTGAAATTTACTGATGAGCTTCGACAAAGGATTATAAAAACGATTCAGCAAGAGCAAGAAAGAGATGAGGATATAATGTTAGCAATCCTTCAATTGCTTGTTCAGAAAAAGACAGGATATGAGCTTCTGAATCATTTACGCAGTCGAGGGGTTAAAAAGTTTGAAAAAAATGAAGGTTTTCTCTATCCCTTTTTGCATTCGCTTGAGAATAAGGGATATATCGTTGGGGAGTGGGGCGAGAATAATGAAAAAAGTTACTTCTTAAGTTCGAAAGGAAGGAAATTGTTGTCAAAGGTCGAAACGAAGCCGTCATCCTTTTCAATGGATATTCAAGAAGTGATAAAAGGGGTGATGATGAATGAAGGATAAGCACTCTTTTTTCCAAACTTTATTAAGCAATATCCGTTCTAGGGAAGCAAGGCAGTATGTAAGGATGGAGCTAGAAAACCATATGGAACATTCCATTCAATCCTATATGAAACAAGGAAAATCCAGGGAAGAAGCAGAGATAGCAGCCGTTGAGCAGATGGGGGAGCCGAGTGAATTAGGCGTAAAGCTGAATAAGCTACATAAACCAAAAGTAGATTGGACATTATTGGGGCTATTTGCAATGGCGATTGGACTTGGGTTTGTTCCATTTATGGTACTAGATCATGGGGATTTTTCTATGTCTATGGGTTCAAAAATTGTGAGTACTATAGTGGGAATTACCGTGATGTTTGTTTGTATGTTATTTGATTACCGAAAACTGGAAGACTACGGATGGTATTTTTATATGGTGGGCATTGTAATTTTGCTCATCGTATTTAATTACGGGTTCTCTGCTATTACAATCAATGGGACACACTATTTAAATCTGTTGAGCTTCTCCTTCGACTCCACGATTGTGCTTCCCTTTTTCTTTTTTGCATGGGCAAGCTTTTTAATGAAATCTATGAGGATATGGCAATTGATTCTTGTATTTGTATTGCCATTGTGGCTATTCCTTGGAGCACCAAGCCTAACAAATGCGACGATCTATTCCTTCATGGTATTGTTTATGCTTGGTTGGTCAATAAGAAAGAATAAAAGAGCGGTTTTTACCCTTAGTTTAACCATTTGTTTATCCGTTATTGGTTTTCTTTTAGCTATTTCGTATGGAACAAATGATTATCAAAAAGAGAGATGGCTCGCCTTTCTCCATCCAGAGGCCTACCCTAATTCTTCCGGTTATATGTATTTGCAATTGAAAAAATTATTAGGGGAAGCAGAGTGGTTTGGAAAATCACTAGAAAGTGGAAGTTTTCATCTTCCGGAAGCACATACAAATTTAGTTTTGGTGACATTGACCTATAGTTTAGGCTGGCTATTTCTCGTTCTCATCGTGATGGTTTTAGCGGGGTTCTCATTCCGTATGATTTATATCATAAAGCAAATTAAAGATCCATATGGCCAACTGTTAGTGGTAGGTGGGGTGATCCTCTTTACCGTCTCATTTTTATTTAATGTGTTCATGATTGCAGGTTTGGCCCCATTAACAGGGATGTTTGTCCCCTTCATAAGCTACGGCACCATTGTCACCTTGCTATACTCTTTTGTGATTGGCGTCGTATTAAGCGTATTTAGGAGAAAGGATTTTTTTATTCCAACTATGTATACGAAACGTTAAATTTAGCTGTCCCCTATGTGCTATGTACTGCTAGTTAAGTAGTCTTTCACAATTTTAAAGGGACAGCTTTTGACATTTTAATGATTTCTCTCTTGATTTCGGGCAATGAATGTGAGTAGGCTAAAAAGAAAAACGATTACAAAGCTGATCCATGACCGTAATGTAAGCCACTCGGGAGTTTCCCGAAAAAGGAGAAAGAAAAGGAATTGATTGATGAATAGAATTATTAAAGCAAAGACCGAGCAACCTAATAGAACCCCAATCCACTTTTTCATAAAATATCCTCCACATCCTCAAATGACAAATTCACAGGCTCCTCCAATAACTCACCAGAAAACTCCTGATGAGTTGTAGGGACGCTTTCATCTACTTCTTGAAATGAGAGTTGATCGACCCATACTTTTCCTTTTCCTGATAATAGAACCCCAAAGGAAATGACCGCACTGGTTTCGGGAATGTCTAATACGATGGAGTAATGATTCCAATTCGTATCCCCTGTGATAGGACGATCACTCATATTATCGAATTGCAAAATATCATGTAATGTATTATCCACCCGCATCCACATGCCGCAAAATCCTTCGACTTCTTTTGTTTTAATAAAACCCGTCAATTTTATCCTTTTTCCAATATATTTATCAGCCTTAAATTGCTGCATCATGGTAGCGAATTCCTCAGCAGATTGTACTGTAACCGATGTTAAGAATCCAGACGACCTCCCTTCATGAAAAATTTGCTGGTCTATTCCCATTTCATAATGAAAAGGATGACTACCACTTAGAAACCAACCTTTCAATGTTTGTTTGCCCATTGGAACTTCCTCCTTTTTATTATTAATCTTTGAGAAAAGTTTGCGAAATTGTCCAGGGGGTAATTTATACACTTTTTTAAAAGAGCGAGTAAAGGATTCTTGCGATTCAAATTGAACAGATTGAGCGATATCTAATATTTTTTCGTCTGTATGGAGTAGCAAGCTGCAAGCATAGCACATTCTTCTATTGCGAATGAACTCAGCTACAGTAAAGCCAATTTCCTTCTGAAAAAGTCGATGAAAATGATATTTAGAAAAACCTGCTATCGAAGCTAGTTCCTCCAATGAAAGATGGCGATCAAGATGCTCTTCAATATAATCAATTGTTTTTTGTAATGCGGGGTGGTATGTCATCCGAAAGACCTCCTTATTACCAGAATAGCAAGGATGATGAAAAGTTATTTGATTTTTTTTGCGAACCTTTTTATAGAAAAATGATTAAACGAGGCTGTGACAATGATCTTCTTAACGACATATGATATACAAGAGGCCGAGGATCTATGTGATCATGTCGCCTTCCTTGATTAAGGGGAAATTAAAGTACTAGATACTCCCAAAAATTTACGAACAAAACATGCAGACTCTCCTAGTATCTTACATTTAAAAAGGATCCGTACGGAAGTGATAGACCAAGATCAAGAGGACGTAGGAGAACATTATAGTCATAGTCTTTTTTGGGATCCCATGACTCCGAATGGGGGAGGAGAACCTATAGCAGATATTGCCAAAGCGATTAATTATTACTTTGAATCATTTGATGATTTTAAAGGTTAATTATCCAAAGCAACAATATCAAGATTTAGTAGTGGTTATGGATGAGATGAACTTTCCGTTATTAGCACCCCAAACCAAGACACACCGTTAATGGAGGGGGAAATTTCTCTTCTAGTGATCGATGTCTGGGAACATGCCTATTACTTAAAGTATCAAAATCGACGTCCTGAATTCGTCACAAATTGGTGGAACACTGTGAATTGGGACTATGTGAATGAATTGTATTTAAAGGCCAAGCAGTAATCGTTGGCATAAGGTAGTTTTTAAATTTCAAAAGCCATTTCTACTCTCCCAGACTGGTAACCTAGGGGAACTTTTTCTTTTATTTAAGTGATTATTTGTAGAGAAGCGGGAAACCGTTGACGAATACTTTCCATTTTAGTAATTTGGAATAAGATGGAGGGTAGGTAGTGTTATGAGAGCTTTTTGGGCCAAATTTGCGGTTTTTATTTCAATATGGGGCTGGATGATTTATGAAAGTCATTTCGCCATCCCCTTACTTTTCTTATGTGCGCTTGCTATGGGGGGCTATTTTTATTTACCTGTAATGAAAAATCCCCTTTCTTTATATATTTTCCTCTCACTTGTTCTACTTTGTGCACAACTCGTGTTCGATTCAACAGAAAACATGTATTCCATCTTTCTTATTACATATATACAGATATTAGCATTGTTCCAGTTATCGATTCGCTCTTTCCGAATGTATATTTTATTTAACTTATTCGTCATTTTCGTCTGTTTTTTCATCATTAATGGATGGAATATGAGGGGGCTATTATTTGCCCTTCCAATTTGCTTTCTTTCTTTGATGCTAAACGAACGAATAATGGAAAGAAAGGAACAAAGACAACTTTATGAACAACTTTTAGGAGAGTATCGGAAATTAAAAAGAATGCGGTTTGAAAGTGAACGTTCCGCTCGTTTAGAAGAACGAACGAAAATTGCCCGTGAAATTCATGATTCGGTTGGGCATAAATTAACAGCCCTGATGATGGAGTTAGAAGTATTATCTATGAAAATGACGGAACTTAATTTAACAAATTTAAAAAGTTTGGCAAAGGAAAGTTTAGAGGAGACACGACATGCGGTTACAACTTTAAGAACGGAAGAAAGTGAAGGGATTGCAACGGTTTTGCAATTAATCCGAAAGTTAGAGTCGGAAAGTCATATTATGATCCACTTTACAACGATGTCAGGTGTTCTTTCGGCAAAGCTTTCCAATAGCCAAAGCATTGTTTTGTATCGGGTGATGCAAGAGGCTCTGACGAATGCAATGAGGCATGCCCAGTCCCGAGAGGTTCAAGTCGTTCTTGGACGTACAGCGATAGGCGACATTGAATGGACAGTCTCCAATCGTATTTATCAACCAAGACCACTACAATTTGGCTTTGGTTTAACGAATATGAGGGAACGTGTAGAGGAGATTGGGGGAAGTGTCACCATTTATCAAACAGATACACATTTTATTGCAAGTGGAAGTTTTCCGGTAAAGTGAAAATTCATTTCGTGAGGGGCATTATCCCACGAAAACGTTCGTTGAGCTAATCTGTATGAGCAGTTATTCCCACCTATCTCTTCGATTCCATCATCTTGAGGTAGGATTTTACTGCCCGTTAAGGATGGGATAAAGGAGAATCAGATATTATGTGGAATGTGATATTAGTAGAGGATCAGGCGATTGTTCGCCAAGGATTGAAGATGATGTTAGAGCAAGATGAGCAAATTCAAATTGTCGCTGAAGCGGAAAATGGTCAAGAAGCATTGGATAAAATGAAGGACCATCTCATTGATTTAGCCATTATGGACATTCGAATGCCCTTGATGAATGGGATAGAGGCAACAAGAAGAATAAAAACACGGTGGCCACAAGTCAAAATATTAATTTTAACCACGTTTAATGACGATGAATATGCCGTACAGGCATTAAGAGAGGGAGCAAATGGATTTTTATTAAAAACAGCCGATTCCCGAAAACTGATAGAAGCCGTTTATAGTTGTATGAATGGAGGATTAACTCTTCATGAAGAAGTAGCGGCCAAGATGATGCCTCGTCTGCTGAAAAACAACTCACCCAATCGTGTGGATATTCCACTTTCGCCACGAGAATTAGCCGTAACGAAATTAGTGGGGGAAGGAAAAACAAATAAGGAAATTGCCAATGAATTGCATTTATCCGTAGGGACGGTAAAAAATCATCTTACACAAATTTTACAAAAGCTTGAGTTTAGGGATCGCACACAATTAGCGATCTATGCAGTGAAAAATGGCATATCATAAGGTGGGTGCTCTGGCTAGGGAATCACAAACGAAGAAGCTTCATATATGAGACAAATACCATATGGGAATACACACCAACCAAGGGGAGTATGTATTTCACATCATGGTATTTTTTATTGCAGAGGGATTTTGAAGAAAGGGTTGTTTCCATACTGACAATAAGTTTCTCACATACAGGTGGAAAAATATAGTATGGATCTTATTTCAACACAAAAAGTGACGGAGGTCATGCTTTTCACAGGAAAGAGTGACGGGGGTAAGTGTGGAAAATCGGAAAATGTTTATATGATGAAAGTAAACATCGGTCACATCCTGTGATGATGATCCAAAAGGACAATGGGAGGAGATTCTCATGTTAGAAGTAGTGGAGCTAGACAAAACGTTTAAGCATTTTCATGCTGTAAAGGGGGTGAATATGTTTTTAGAACAGGGGGAAATTGTCGGATTACTTGGTCCGAATGGGGCGGGAAAGTCCACGACCATTTCGATGATCTCGTCTTTAGTTCAACCGACAAATGGAGATGTTCGTTTAAATAATGAAAGTATTATAGAAAAACCCGAGGAAATTCGTCGAATACTAGGGGTAGTTCCACAGGAAATTGCCTTATATATGGATCTTTCTGCAGAAGAAAATCTAGAGTTTTTCGGACGAATCTATCGGATGAGTGGCGAAGTTTTAAAGAATAAAATAAACGAAGTATTAGAACAAATTGGGTTAGTCGATCGAAGAAAGGACTTGGTGAAAAATTTCTCCGGAGGGATGAAACGCCGCTTAAATATAGGGGTCGCTTTATTGCATAATCCAGAGTTTATCATTATGGATGAACCAACTGTAGGAATCGACCCACAGTCGAGAAATTATATTTTAGAAACGGTAAAGCGTTTGAATAAAGAAAATAAAATGACGGTGCTTTATACAAGTCATTATATGGAAGAGGTCGAGTTTCTATGTGATCGTATCTATATTATGGATAAAGGGTCGATCATCGCATCGGGGACAAAAGAAGAAATCAAAAACATTCTTTCGTCTGAAAATAGAATATTGATTAAAGTAGAAAGAATGAATGAGGAATTTGCCGAGGCTTTACGAAATGAATCGGTCATTAGCCAAGTCACAGTAAAGGAAAAAGCGATTACCATTATTGTCCCCAAGGAAGTTAATATTTTTCGCACGGTCTTTAATTTAGCAGAACAAACGCATACTTCCCTTACATCTGTTGAAGTCAAAACACCTACCCTTGAAGATGTATTTTTACATTTAACTGGCCGGGCATTACGGGATTAAGGGGGATGAAATAGTGATTGGTTCACTTATAAAAAAACAATGTTTGATCCTTTTACGGAATCGCGATCAACTATTTTTATTATTAGTTATGCCGCTTATCTTAATTTCCATCTTAGGTTTTTCACTTGGAAGTATGATGGCAGGTGATACACCGAGTGTGAAGGCAAAGGTTGTTCTTATAAATCACGGGGATGAAGCAAAAGAAATCGAACAATTTAAACGGGAAGTTGAACAATCAAACAGGGCCAATAATGAAAAAGAACCAATGATCCAGGGGGCAGAATATATTCGGCCAATTCGTGTTTTAACGGAAGAAGTATTCGGGGATAAGGAGCTCAAAAAGCATTTGAAATTGGTCAAAAAACCGCCTTCTGAGTTGGAAAAATTAAAGAAGAGTGATCATTATGCGGCGATCATTGAGGTGCCGGAAAAGTTCACCTATCATATCGTACAAAACTTTATGCTTGGGAAGGAAGTCCCTACAGGGTTAACCCTATATCAAAATGAAGGTAATGAGCTTTCAACCAAAATTATTGAGGATGTGTTAATTAATTACCAAAAGCAATATAGTACTTTTATGACAATTGAAAAAGCGGGATTAATGGATGATTCTTTTCTTGAGAACATTCCTTCTCCAAAGGGGGAAACAGACACGGTGACGAAGAGGAAGCCATTAAATGCCATGATGTATTATGCGGTTGGAATGAGTGTCATGTTTGTCCTTTTTGTCGCTTCAAGCATTGGCTCATTTGCCTTTAAGGAAAAACAACAACATGTTTTTAATCGAATATTGCTCACTAATGTTTCAAGCTGGTCTTATTTTACAGGGGTTTTCCTATCTGGAATGATTCTCGCGTTTATCCAGTTAATCATGATTTTTAGTGTAACGGCAACTGCCTATGACGTGAAATTTCCAAGTATTATAGCATTTGTCGTTGTGTGTATAGCAATTAGTTTTGCTATTGGGGGATTGTCAGTTCTGTTGACCGCCTTAAGTTACCGATTTAATTCAGAAATGATCATTAATTTTTTTGCTAATGCGCTTGTATCTATTTTTGCCTTTCTAGGAGGGAGTTTTTTCCCTGTAGGGGGATTATCGAATTTTATTCAGTATCTCGGAAACCTAACACCGAATGGGGCTGGAATGACGGCCTTTTTAAAATTATTACAAGGGTATGAATTACAGGATATTTCGGAGCCATTGCTTTATTTAGCCATTATGGGGGTTGCGACGATTATGATTGCCATTGTTAGTTTCCCGAAAAGGGGTGAAATGATATGAAAGGGATCTTAATCGCCAAACTTCGATTGCTTATACGTAGCCCTTTTCCTATTATCATCCTAACGTTTTGTTCCATCTTTTTTGCTTATCTTGTTGGGAATGGATATCAAGCAAAACTGTCTATCCCTGTCTACAGTCACGATCCAAAAATGGAGGAAAGTGCGGTTTGGAAGGCATTAACTCGGTCAGATGTCATGGAATTTGAACGGATGGGAGAAGAGGAAGTTAAGAAGCTTGTCAGTGAAGGGAAAGCAGAAGCAGGAATTGAATTAAAAGAAGATCACTTCAGAGTTATGATTGCGAGTCATACAGGAAATGTGAGTATTATTCAACAATATGTACAAAGAGTTTATTCAAATGTCTTGTTAGAGGAACATATAATGGAGGCTGCTTCAAAGAAAAAGGATGTGGATGTAAAGAAGCTTGAAGAGGAATTAAAAAATGATTCATTATTCACCATCCAAACAGAAAGCTTCCGTGGGAAAGATTCTTTCGTACATGATAGCCAATTACAGTCTATTTTTGGATTCTCGCTCTTTCTTGTAATCTATACGATCGCTTATAATGTTCTCCCGATTTTACAAGAGAAAAACTCAGGAATTTGGGACCGAATGATTTTATCCCCTGTTCGGAAATGGGAAATGTATACCGCAAATCTATTCAATAGTTTTATATTAGGTTATCTACAAGTGGCTGCTATTTTTCTTGTCTTTCGTTATGCTGTGGGGGTTAATTTTTACGGTGGATTTGGAAAAACAATGCTGATTTTAGTCCCTTACGTATTTTGTATCGTAGCCTTGTCGATGCTAATTACGGGAATTGTGAAGAATGTCCAACAATTCAATGCTGTCATTTCATTCGTAGCCGTCAGTCTCTCCATGCTTGGAGGAGCCTACTGGCCGATTGAAATCGTTACGGCCAAACCGCTACTGGCAATCGCAAAAGCCGATCCCATCTTTTACGGAATGGAAGCACTAAAAGGAGCAACCGTATACGGGCATACCATCCAAGAACTTCTCTTCCCAATAAGCATCCTCACACTAATGGGAGTCCTCATGATCGGAATCGGAATCAACCTGATGGAACGACGACACGTGTGAAAAGCGCCAGGCACCATCCAATTTATCAGTAGAACTCCCCCAATTGATGAAATTTTCCAGATGGTGATTGGGATTTCCTGGATGGTGCCTGGCACCTGTAATGGATTGACATTTAATGGTGTATTCTGTATATTTTAATTGAACGGTGGTTAATTTAAAGGAGATTGTGATATGTCACCAAGGAAATCTGTAGATGAGGAACTTTCGAAGGAAAAAATAATGGATGTGGCTAGGGGATTATTTGTAAAGGAGGGGTATTCGAATGTTTCGATGCGGATGATTGCGAAAGAGCTAAATTATAGTCATGGGGCGATTTATTATCATTTTCAAAATAAAGCTGAGTTATTTTATGCAGTGGTTTCACGGGATTTTTCTTTACTTCAAGAGGAGTTAGAGCGAATTTTAACCTTAGATCTTTCACAGGAAGAGAAGTTAAGAGAAGTATTACTCGGGTTTATCCGGTTTGGTCTAAATTATCAAAGTCATTATGAGATGATGTTTCTAACGAAGGAGGAAGAGTTAAGAAATTATCAAGTCCAAAATTCTAATCTAGTCTATGAAAAATTTGCGCAGTCCTTGCACTTATTAAGCAATCGGACATTGAAATTAAGAGAAATTTGGTCTATTTTTTTAGCTATTCATGGGTTTGTTGCTCATTATTGTGGATGTGGGCAATCGTTCGAAGATGTGAAAGGACTTGCTAATTTTCATGTCGACTTTGTTTTAAAAGGGATTCTAGTTGATTAATTTTTTGCTATTAATTGAACAGTGGTTAATTAAAGGAGGATGGGAATGAATAAAGTTTTAGTTCTTGGTGCTTCTGGAGGAATGGGATATGCTTTGGTGAATGAGCTTACTTCAAGGGGGATTGAAACGATCGCTTTTTCAAGAACGAGGCAGAAGCTTGAAAGATTATTTGAAGGCAATGGACTTGTGACGGTTTACAATGGGGATGTTTTTCAAAAGAGTGAGCTAATAAAGGCTGCTGAACAAGTGACGATCATCTATCATGCTATTAATATCCCATATTCCGAATGGGAAGAGAAACACCCCATCATTATGGGAAATATTGTTGATACGGCTAAAAGGCAAAATACGAAGCTTGCGATTGTAGATAATATTTATGCTTATGGAAGGGGGAATGGTGAAACAGTAAAGGAGGAGTTTCCGAAACGTCCGCATACAAAAAAGGGGAAAATTCGTTTAAAGTTAGAAAACATGGCGAAGCAGTCGGGAGTTCCAGTATTATTTGCCCATTTTCCTGATTTTTATGGGCCAAATGCGGAAAACACGCAAATTCATTATATGCTGCAATCAGTTGTCAAAAATAAACGATCCATGTTTGTAGGAGATCAAAAAATAGCTAGAGAATATATTTTTACACCAGACGGAGCCAAAGCATTAGTGGAACTATCATTACGTGATGATGCTTACAATCAAAATTGGAATATTCCAGGGTTTGGTGTCATCACAGGTAAGGATATAGTTCAGATTGTCAAGGAAATTACGGGATATAGAAAAAAGGTTTCAACTGCCACGAAAAATATGATTCGCTTCATGGGGCTGTTTGATAAGGGAATGCGTGAGTTTGTGGAGATGTTATATTTGAACGAGAACCCAGTCGTACTAAATGGGGGAAAATACGAAAAGATCATCGGCCCAGTTCCCCGGACCTCCTATGAAGAAGGATTAAGACAAACATTAGAATTTATGAATGCCAGGCACCATCCATAAAATGGATGGTGCCTGGCACCTAGTAAAAACTGGTAATGAATT
Organism: Oikeobacillus pervagus; assembly: GCF_030813365.1. Lineage (NCBI taxonomy): Bacteria > Bacillati > Bacillota > Bacilli > Caryophanales > Bacillaceae > Oikeobacillus > Oikeobacillus pervagus. The sequence goes on along the minus strand of NZ_JAUSUC010000035.1, from coordinate 18,901 downwards.
CGAGGAAAAAGTATCCGGAAAAGCTGATGAGGATACATCCTGCGATGATGGATATCCATTTGATCATGGTTCGGTTCATGACTTTTCTTGTTATGGATACGATTGTGAGTAATGCAACATCGTGGAGTATGATTCCGGTTAGGATACCGGATGCAACGATTAGAAATTTTACTGGTTGTGTTGTATCATAGGAATCGGAAAGGACGGCTCCGAAAACGGATATCCAAAACACGAGATTTCCCGGGGAAATAGCGACAAGTAAACCATTTCTATAGGAGCTGGAGAATGATTGAGTTGGCTTTTCACCAGCCATTGTGATATCTTTGTCCGCATTTTTAATAGAATCATAACCCAAAAACGCTAAGAAACAGGCTCCTATAAGCCACATGGGAGTTTGAATGTAAGGCAATGATAGGATAGAAGCTAATCCCATATATAAGGCGATGATTAATATGAAGTCTATTGTCATTCCACCTAGGCCCACAGCCCAACCATGGATAAAGCCCTTCTTTAGACCTTGTTTCATCATTTCAACCGTTATAGCCCCAACAGGTAACGCAATGGCAAGACCTGCTAGAACATATGTAAAATATAAACCCAAAAAACCCCTTCTTTCAAATTTATGATGCCTTCATACGTCCGTTTTCTATATATTAGCATAAATATTTATATATATTAATAATTATGTAAAAATGTACTCTATCGCATCAAAGAAATGAAATTTAAAACAGCTTCCAAATAATACTTTTTCAGGTAAATAAAAAGAGATGACACCATCCTTGTCATCTCATAAATCATTCGCTATCTATGAAAATTTCTCGTTAAAATCCAAATCCCATCGATTGTCTTGGATCTGTTTCCCAATCTTGGCGCCAAGTTTTTTTGTTATTTGTTTGCAGTTCTTGAATGATCTTGTCAACCTTTACTTTCTTATCGTAATGCCATTGTAAAGCAATTGACATGTATAGTTCATTCAATTGAGCAATCGATAGTCCATCTGTTTCTTGTGCTAATTGTTCGATCTCCTCTTCAGACATGAATTGTTCCATCTTTCTTGCCTGCAAATATTGCTTGCGAGCTTCATAGTTTGGAAGGTTAATTTCATATGCACGGTCAAACCGACCAGCACGGTTGATTAGGGCTGGGTCAATTTTTTCAGGATAGTTGGTTGTGCCAATTAAGAAAATCCCTTCTTTAGAAGCGGCGCCATCCAGTGTATTCAAAAAGACAGATCGAGTCTCCTCTGGCATGGAATCAATATCTTCTATTACTAGAATCATAGGTGCCATTTTTGTAACTGTTGAGAATACTTCCTTAATGGAGTAACTCGTTGTGTATTCTGTAATTTGCCAATAAACAACAGGGGCATCAACGCTTCCTGCAATTGATTTTACAAGGGTTGTCTTTCCATTACCAGGTGCTCCATAAAGAAGAATTCCTCTTTTATATGGAATTTGATATTTTTTAAAAAATTCCCCGCTATGGAGAAAAAATTCATCAAATGAACGAAAGATTTCTGTCTTCATCTCCTCATCTAACAGAACATCTTCACGCTTTACTTGATTTGTAATGCGCTCTTTAACCCGCTCAATTCCCTCATCCGTATCAACAAAAATATTAATAAATCCTTGCATATACTTTTTTTGCTTTTCATAAATGTATTGAGAGAATTCTAGTAAACTTTGATCATCTTTCGCAAAAATAAAATCTTCCTCATAGTCTTCGTGATTCTGATAAATCGGCAACTTGGCCAATGCTACGTTAAAATCTTGAAAAAGAAAAACATTATTATTTATAGAAGGTTTAACGATGAACTGATTCTCGTTATTGAATGATGTATATCCAATAGTGGCAATCTCCATACAATCAAAGACATGAGCCATAATCTTTACCTTCTCTGATTGATGTTGAACCATTTGATTTACAATGTCCCATATTTCTTCCATATTATCTTCAGCTCGATACATTTGATAAGATGTATGGGTCTCTTTTATTAGTGCGTCTTTTATAGCTTGTAAAGAAATGGCGAAATCATAATAATGTGGCATCGTTTCATGGGTTATTCGATCAAATTGTATAAGTGTTGGAACTTTAGGCATAGTGGCATCCTTTCTCTTTTTGAATTTTCTTCCATTGTATAATAATTAGATGCAATATACTAATATAATGTTAGGGGGTCTTCCTCCTGTTCTAAAGTTCAGAAATACTTCCCGAAAAATGGGACTAACGTTTAATTCTTCATCATGTTAGTTTTTTTTAGGGGTGGTTGTGCTTTAACGCTTAACCCCTTTAAGCACAAGTTGAACCATGACTTCTGCGAAAACGAGTCCCATTGCAATTGCGCCAGAAATCATAAAAGCTTTCGTTGCTAATGGAATGGCCGCCATATAATCATTTCCAGCCACGTGTCGCATCGCATCATACGATAATCCTCCAGGAACGAGCGGGATAATTCCAGCCACACTGAAAATAATAATCGGCATTTTATATCTTTTTGCCATAACATGCCCAATTAAAGCAACAAAAAAGGCCCCGACGAATGATGCTTGAACGGTATCGACCCCTGAATCCGCAAGTACAATATACGAAATCCATCCGATCATCCCGACAAATCCACATTGTATTAAGGAGTGCCGAGGAGCGTTAAAAATAATCCCAAATCCAGCCGAAGCGATAAAACTAAGGGAGAGTTGTTCGATTATATAATTCATGCGCTTCGTTCCTTTCTTTGAAAAGATATCCTAATCATCTTTCTATTTTTCTAAAATGAGAAGACAACGGCTACACCGGCCCCAATAGCGAAGGCTGTTAAAAAAGCCTCGGCTCCCTTAGAAAGGCCAGAAACAAAATGCCCTGCCATTAAGTCACGGACAGCATTTGTAATCAGTAAACCTGGAACAAGTGGCATAACAGATCCAATGATAATTTTATCAAGTTGCTCTCCTAAGCCAAGACTAACGAGCAAAACAGATAGCAATCCAATCACAAAGGATGAACTAAATTCAGCGAAAAATTTTACCTTTGTAAAATGGTGGATCAGTAGCAAACTAGAAAATCCGATTCCTCCGACAAAAAAGGCAGGAAGAAAGTCTCCCCAAATCCCTTTAAACATAATTAAAAAGCAGCCACTAGCAACTGCTGCTGCAATGATTTGAATCCAAACGGGAAAGGCTAAGTTTGCTTTTTCTAATTCCTTTAATGCTGCACTAGCTTCCGATAAACTAATATCCCCACTTGAAATTTTTCGAGAAATGCTGTTCACACGGGCGACTTTCTCCAGGTCGGTTGACCGCTCATTAATTCTCACAAGCCTAGTTGGATTTACACCATCCATTGAAAAAATAATACCGGTTGGCGTTACAAAACTATGGGTCTGAGAAATCCCATAAGCGGCCGCCATCCTAGTCATCGTATCTTCCGCTCGGTATGTTTCAGCCCCACTTTGCATCATAATCCGACCTGCTAGTAAACAGATATCAATAACCGATTGAATATCTACTTCTTGGTCTTTATCCATTCCTTTTCACCTCATTCTTACACCGAACAATTAATGATAATGGATTTATGTTATAGTATCTTTAATTTTTCTGCAATGAAAATTGAACAAACCAATTAACTGAATATGAATTTGAACTGTGGACCGGCTTGGTAGTACATCTATATTATGTGTTTTCAACGTTTAAACCAAGCTTTAGCCAGCAATTGGACTGCTTCTCGTATTTCATCTTCAGATAAGAGGGCAAAACCGAGTAAAACTGTTTGATTATCAGACTTCCCATATGTGGAAACCGGATAAACTTTAACCCCTAATTGGGCTGCTGTGCAAATTAGTTCATTTTCTGTCATGCCATTATTTGCACGTACTAACACATGCAATCCGGAATCCTGGCCAATGATTTCAATATAGGGGGGGAAATAAGTAGACATGTAAGAAAAGAGCAGATCTCTTTTCTTATTATAAATGACTCGCATCCTGTGAATATGTTTTTCAAAATGTCCTTCTTGCAAAAATCTTTTCAAAATTTCTTGGTCGATACGTGATACCGTTTGTGCATGGAAAAAATCTTTTTGAAACCGTTGTATAAGTGGTTTAGGCAAGACCATATAACTTATCCGTAACGATGGAAGAAATGATTTGGAGAATGTGCTCATATAGATGACTTTATGATTGGAATCCAATCCCTGTAATGCAGGAATGGGCTTTCCTGAATAACGGAATTCGCTATCGTAATCATCTTCAATAATATAGCGGTTGTCTCCTTTTTCAGCCCAATGTAATAACTGCATTCTTCTTGAAATCGGCATGATCATCCCGCAAGGAAATTGGTGGGAAGGTGTAACAAAGACAACATTAGCCTTGCTCTTTTCTAATTCAGATAAGATGATTCCATCTCGATCAAGAGGGATTAATTTCGTGTTTTCCACCCCTTTTTCGAAAATCATTAGCTTTCGATGATATCCAGGGTCTTCAACGGCCCATGTACTATTTTTGAGCAGGAGGACAAGTTGTTTTATTAAGTAGGGAGTACCAGCCCCAAGCACAATTTGACTAGGGGAACATCGAACACCACGGGACTCATAAATATACAAAGCAATGGCCTCTCGAAGATCATATTCCCCTTGTGGATGCCCAAGTAAAAGCAATGACTCGCGTTCGGAACGCCATATGTCACTGGCTAATTTACGATAAGTGGTATATGGGAAAGAACGCGGATCCACTCCCGAATGGGTGAAATCAAACGTAAACTTTTTATCCTCTCTTTTTTCTTCAATTGGCTCAAACGACTTTTTGGGGTTAAAAATCGGTTGTTCCATTTCACATACATAGAAGCCCTTGCGAGGAATGGCTTTGATATATCCTTCCGCGACAAGCTGATCGTATGCTGCTTCAATCGTGTTTTGGCTAATTTGTAAATGATGAGCTAATTTCCTTTTAGAAGGAAGCTTCGTATGGTGAGATAAATTCCCCGTTTTGATTTCATGTTTGATCTCCTCATACAACTGTACATATAGTGGTTTTTTTAAATTAGCATCAAGCTTTGGAGTGAATTGAAACATGTTATCTGACCCCTTTTGTTTATATAAAACTGATCCTTCATATAGTATCAGAAATTCCCTATAATACCTATGTCATTGATTGCTAAATAATGAGTGCAGGGAGGGGCATAGCATGAAAACATCACGTCAACTTGGTCTTGTAATGATTATAACAGGTGCTACATTTTGGGGATTATCTGGTCCTATGATTCAGTGGTTTTTTCAACAGACGAACATGTCATCTAGCGATTTTTTAGTTATTCGGCTGTTACTGGCGGGAATCACGATGTTGGGGTATTTGGCATTTGTAAAAAAACAAAATATATTGGCTATTTGGAAGCATAAATCCCATTCCATCCAACTGGTGCTCTTCTCCATTATCGGTATGTTGGGTGCTCAGTATACTTTTATAGAAGCACTACAATATAGCAATGCGGTAACGGCGACATTATTCCAGTTTCTTGGACCTGTTCTCATTACGATTTATGTTTCAGTACAGGGGAGAAGTTTTCCTTCTAGGAGACAATTTTTAGCCGTCGTGGCCGCTATAGCAGGTACGTATTTTCTTATTACAAATGGTTCGATAGAAAGCATCGTTTTATCGAAACAGGCCATCCTGTTTGGAATATTAACGGCTGTTGGTTTTGCCTTTTATACGATCCAGCCAGCACCACTAATTAAAAAATGGGGAACACTTATAATCGTAGGTTGGGGAATGCTACTAGGAGGCATCGTTTTACTTATATTTAATCATTCCCTCACACCACAATATTTTACTGATACGTTAACCATGTCGACCTTTGCCATGTTACTAGTCATTATCGCAAGTGGAACCCTATCATTTGTTCTATATATAGGAAGTCTAAAGTATTTGACCGCAACCGAAACAGGCATTCTATCCAGTATCGAACCATTCGTAGCGGCCATCGTCTCCGTGATTTGGTTAAAGGAAGTGTTCGGAGCATACCAGCTATTAGGAGGACTGTTTATTATCATAGCCGTCATCTTCCTGACGACTCCTGATAAAAAACTAAAACGCAGAATCGCTATGGAACAGTCATCAGAAGGTTGATAATAGGGAAAAACGTCATCTAGTAGATTAGGGAAGCACATAGTGTTGGAGATTCCTAAAAGAAGTGCAAAAAGATACGGGAAATGAGCATATATGCTTGGAAATAATCAAAAAATCAGAGTACAAGCGCAAATCTAGCAAGGAGTAGTGCAAAAGTCTATGGGAAATGATCAAATTCCCGGGGGAAATATGCAATGGCAAACTAGCGTAGAAACTGAAAAATGAATGGACGATATGAGCTTCATTCTCCGCAATTTTTATAAAATCCTTGTAAAAAGAGAGAGATTCCTTTATAGTTAACATTTGATGATGCAATATTTTGTGTTTATAGAAAATAACACTACTATATATAGTGAATAACCGATAAATACGGTGTCTATTTTTAGACTGAAAAGGGAATCTGGTGAAAATCCAGAGCTGTCCCCGCAACTGTAAGTGCAAACGAAATAAGAACAACCACTGTCATTCTTTGATGGGAAGGTCTTAGAGTAGGAGGAAGCACAAGTCAGGAGACCTGCCGTATTTATAGCGTATGTTCTTCTTCGGGAGTTGGGGAGAAATAACGATGGTAGTCTTGTAGACAAGTTCAATGTCTATTTATTTATCAACGTTAAAAAACCCATTCTTGGAATGGGTTTTTTTATATATATAAAACAAATAGATTGGACGATCGTTCCCTTTCTCGAATCCCAATATGAGTAGTGGAAAAATGGAAGTGGGGATGAGAATGAAAACTGAAATTTCGTCGAATATATCTAGAACGTATCAATCAAAGCTCGTTTTACCGCCGCATACAAATCATATGGGAACAATTTTTGGCGGGACGGTCCTTTCCTATATTGATGAAATAGCAGCGATATGTGCGATGAAACATTCTAAAAAAGTGGTTGTAACAGCTTCTATCGATCAAGTTGACTTTGTGTCTTCTGCAAAGGTTGGGGATATTTTGATATTGGAAGCAGTAGTTGTTTCGACTGGTCGAACGTCAATGGAGGTATTTGTAAAAGTCGAGAGTGAGCATTTAACAACTGGGGAAAGGTTACTAACGACGACTTCGATGCTCACAATGGTAGCCGTTGATGAAAACGGTGTTCCATCTCCGGTACCAAAAGTCATTCCTGAGACAGATAAAGAAAAGGAATTATTTCATGCAGCACAAGAGAGGAAAAAGGAACGAGATAAGAATCATACCGCAGATTGAATGGTAGGAGGAAAATAAAATGACCGATATGACTAAACATACATCAATTGAAGAAATGATAGAAAAAGTAGAGTATTTAATAGCTGAGATGGCTGCTAAATTCCCACATATTCCCCTGGAGGATTTTAGAGAAAAGGTATTAATCTCTTTAAGATCAAGGGAAATTTCATTAGAGGATGATGTCTATAATATTTTAATTTTATCAGCTGTTGAAAGAATTAGTATGAATGAACCTGATTGGACCTATATTGCTTCGTCTGTTTTTATTCGTAGGCTCTATCGACAGGTAGCAAGGGCTAGAGGTTATGATGAAGAAGAAAAATATGGTTCTTTTTATCAATTGATTTCTACACTAACAAAGTTGGGGATTTATAGTGAAAGTTTATTAGAAAAGTATTCATTACAGGAAATATCCTATTTACAATCAGTTCTAAATCCAGATAAAGATCAGCTATTTTCTTATATCGGGATTGTAACGTTAGCCGATCGTTATTTGGCCAAAACGCATGATGGTCAATTATACGAATTGCCACAAGAGCGTTTTATGGTGATAGCAATGACTTTAATGAAAAATGAACCAAAAGAACAGAGATTAACTTTAGTTGAGGAGGCTTATTGGGCCTTATCCAATTTATATATGACCGTGGCCACCCCTACTTTAGCAAATGCCGGAAAAGGTTATGGGCAATTATCTAGTTGCTTTATCGATACGGTGGAAGATGATTTACGTAGTATTTACGATTCGAATACGGATATTTCGACATTAAGTAAAAATGGTGGAGGAATCGGTGTCTATTTGGGGAAAATCCGCAGTAGAGGCAGTGATATTAAAGGGTTTAAAGGAGTGAGTTCAGGGGTTATTCCTTGGATGAAACAATTGAATAACACAGCTGTTTCCGTTGATCAATTGGGGCAAAGACAAGGGGCAATTGCTGTTTATTTAGATGTTTGGCATAAGGATATTTTCGCCTTTTTAGATACGAGACTTAACAATGGGGATGAGCGGCAGCGTACACATGATTTATTCACAGGTGTATGTATTCCTGACCTTTTCATGAAGCATGTTGAACAGCGGGAAGATTGGTATTTATTCGATCCTCATGAAGTTAGAAGGGTATTAGGATATTCATTAGAAGATTTTTATGATGAGGAGGAAAATGGTGAGTTTACACAAAGATATTGGAAGTGTGTTCATCATCCCCTATTATCAAAAAAACGAGTTCCAGCCATTGAAATTTTTAAATCTATCATGATTTCCCAATTGGAAACAGGGACACCTTATATGTTTTATCGAGACACAGTGAATCGTGAAAACCCAAATAAACATAAAGGAATCATATACTGCAGTAACTTATGTACAGAAATTACCCAAAATATGAGTCCAACCGTCATGGAAGAAGAAAAAGTTGTAGATGGAAAGATTGTAACCTATAAAATACCTGGGGACTTTGTCGTCTGTAATCTTTCCTCGATCTCATTGGCGAGAAGTGTGAGAGACAATGTTTTGGAACGGCTGATCTCCATTCAAGTGCGCATGCTTGATAATGTAATTGATATTAATACAATTCCGGTCTTGCAAGCACAAATAACGAATCAAAAATACCGATCAATTGGATTGGGGACATTTGGATGGCATCATTTATTGGCTCTTCAAGGGATTAAATGGGAAAGTGAAGAAGCTGTTGAATATTGTGATCGACTTTATGAAGAGATTGCTTATTATACGATACGTGCAAGTGTAAAATTAGCGAAAGAAAAAGGAAAATACCCTCACTTTGAAGGTTCAGAATGGCAGAATGGGAGATATTTCAACCGTAAAGGGTATATTTCTCCAAAATGGCAGGAATTGAAGAATGAAGTCCAAGAGCATGGGATACGAAATGGTTACTTAATGGCGATCGCCCCAAACTCAACAACATCGATTATAGCCGGTTCTACCGCAAGTATCGATCCTATTTTTAGAAAAGAATATTCAGAGGAAAAGAAAAATTACAAAATTCCCGTCACTGCACCCGATTTATCAGCAAAAACGACTTGGTATTATAAAAATGCTTATGAAATTGACCAACATTGGTCTATTCAACAAAACGCAAAACGTCAACGGCATATAGACCAAGCGATTTCCTTTAATTTTTACGTAACCCATGATATTAAAGCGAGTGCATTACTAATTTTACATATGGATGCCTGGAAATCTGGGTTGAAAACAACGTATTATGTCCGATCAACATCAAGCAGTTTTATAGAAGAATGTGAAAGTTGTGAAAGCTAAAGAGAGGGAGAAGGAAATGACTATAATTGAAAAACGTTTACTAATGGACCCAACTGCGCCCAATTGTTCTACTGGAATTATAAATGGACAATCTTCCAATGTTTTAAACTGGGATGATGTTCGGTTTTCTTGGGCCTATCCAAAGTATAAAAGAATGCTGTCTAATTTTTGGACCCCGTTCGAAATCAATATGTCACAGGATATTAAACAATTTCCAATGTTGACAGAAAAGGAGCAAGATACATTTTTAAAGGTAATCGGATTACTTGCCTTATTAGATAGTATTCAAACTGATTTTGCAGGAAAAGTGGCCGATTATATAACAGATTCAAGCCTAAACGCTCTCATGATTATTCTCGCTCAACAGGAAGTAATTCATAATCATTCATACAGCTATGTTTTATCCAGTATTGTACCCAAGAAAATACAAGATGAGGTATTTGATTACTGGAGAAATGAACCTATTTTGAGAAAGAGAAATGATTTTGTTACGAATGGTTATATCGATTTTGCGAATAAGCCGACAATTGAAAACTTTTTGAAGGCGATCATTTATGATGTAATTTTAGAAGGGTTGTTTTTCTATTCTGGATTTGCCTTTTTCTACAATTTAGCTCGGAATCAAAAAATGATTGCGACAAGTACTATGATTAATTATATTAATCGAGATGAACAAATTCATGTTGGGTTATTTGAAAAAATTTTTAAAGAAACATTGAAGGAACACCCTGAATATTGGACGGACGAGCTGAAAGTATTTGGCCAAGAGACTTTCCGTACTGCTGCACAGTTAGAAATTGAATGGGGTCAGGAGATTATCGGGAATGAAATCGCAGGGATTGTTATGCAAGAGTTGGATGCTTATGTAAAATTCATGGCGAACAAAAGAGCAGAACAATTGGGATTCCAAGCTCCGTTTGAAGGTTATCGGACGAACCCGTTACGTTGGATCATTGCGTATCAAGAGGTGGATTTAGGAAAGACAGATTTCTTTGAGCAAAAATCGCGCCAATATACAAAGACATCAGACATAAACGGTTTTGATGACCTATAAGTATTGAAAAGCCTGTGGGGGTTACTCTCATAGGTTATTTCTATACATAAATTTAATATAGAGCTCCTCAAAAATCTGATATAGTGAAATGGATGAGAGTGGATTGTGGGGTGTTATGATTGTTTCATTTGAAAAAGGTAAGATACAAGGAAATCCTTCAGATTGATGAGATGAAAATACCTAGTAATCGAGTGACGTGTGTTGTTGGGGAAAGTGGTTCGGGGAAATCTACTTTATTAAAATTATTAAATAAAATGTTGATTCCGGATAAGGGTGAAATCCTATTCCAAAATCAACATTTAGATGAAAGGGATGCGGTTGAGCATCGGAGAGAAGTCATCATGGTAGCACAAACTCCACTTATTTTTTCCGGTAGTATAGAAGAAAATTTACAAAAAGGCAAATGGTTTTCTGATCAAGTGGAGGCGACAGAAGAAGAGTTGAAGCATTCTCTACAAGTAGTCCATCTACATAAATCCCTTGATGAAAATGTGAAAGATTTATCAGGTGGGGAAAAACAAAGGGTAGCGCTAGCGAGAGCATTATTAATCAATCCTAAAGTATATCTGCTGGATGAGCCGACTTCAGCATTGGATGAGGAAACGGAGATCAAAGTGTTATCCAATATCATTCAAGAGGTCAAAAAGAGGAGTGGGACAGTCATAATGGTGACACATTCGAAGACTGCATGGGAGACCTTTGGAGAGCATATCATTCATATCGGAAAGAGGTAGAAGATGGGAAACGGAATGATTGATATTGAATTATGGAGATTAATTGCTGCCTATGTTTTTATTGTCTTTCTTATTATCATTGTAAAATGGAGAGGTATTGCTAGGGAAAAGCTTATATACATTGCAACATTAAGAATGACGGTTCAGCTTGTAATGGCGGGGTATATATTAACGATTATTCTTAAATATCCTCATCCTTTATTGACCATTGTGATCGTCATCTTAATGGAGGTTTTTGCTATAAGGACGATTTATAAGCAAATGGGGGAACCGTTTTCAAATGAATTAAAGAAAATGATTGCCTATGCGATGGCTAGCGGAACACTTGCCAGTATCTTGTACTTCAATTTTATTGTCATTCATTTTTCTCCTTGGTATGATCCAAGGTATTTTATTCCCATTGCGGGGATGATTATTGGAAACTCTATGACAGCGGTGACATTAGCAGTCAAAACGTTATGGAACGACCTTCACCATCAACGGGATCAAATAGAAGGGGCATTGATGTTAGGAGCAACCCCAAAGCAGGCGGTAAAACGTTATGTGGATCATGCTTTTGATTCAGCTATATTACCGACCATCAACAATATGCTAGGCATGGGGATTGTTTTTTTACCAGGAATGATGACGGGACAAATCCTCTCAGGAATCAGCCCTGTTTTAGCGATCGAATATCAAATAGCGATCTTGTTAGGAATAGCAGGAAGCGTTTCTCTTACCGTTCTTTTTTTGCTTTTATTTGGATATCGGGTTTTTTTCACGAAAGATGCACGTTTACGGGAATGATAGGAAGGGGATAAATTGGTCTCATTGGTGACCTACTTATCCCCGTTTTTTTCATAGGCAGGTTCGCTTAAATGGATAATAGGTTCAAAATATCTTTTAATCTTTCCACACGATAAGTGGGCTTTGCTTCTTTAACGACCTTACCATCTAAGTGATCAATCCAAATGGATTCCATTTTCACACGGTTTGATCCTAAAATATCAGTGCTTAAATTATCTCCTACCATTATGGCCTCGTCAGCTGATACATCCATAATGCGTAAAGCATGATCAAATAGGATGGGATTTGGTTTTCCAAAGCCAATATTTCCAGAAATGATAATATGCTCGAAATACGGTGGGAGTTCTGGTGTCATAGCTAATTTTTCCATTTGCAAGGAAGGTGCCCCATTTGTTAATAGCAACAAGCGATACCCGTGATCCTTCAATGTGTTCAACACTTCAAAAGTTTCTTCATAGACAAATGGAGAAGAGCGGCGAACTTCTTTAAAACGGTCCATTGCTTGAATAGCAGCTTCTTCCTTGATCCCAAATGGTTCTAATCCTTGTTTCCACGCTTCACTTTGGTATTTAGAAATGTTTTCTCCCATTTCGCGGAATCGAAAATGATGCAAATCGCCAAAGTTCCCCCATAATCCTTCAAATGGATTAATTCCAATTTGTTGTGTGAAAGAATAGAACGGGAAGGTTGAATAAACTTCACGGGCTTTTGTACGAACACTTTCTTCAATTTCTTTGGCATCCACCTGGAATGTATCAGCAAGTTCCCCACATGTCACATCAAATGCGGTTTGAATACTTTTACGGTCATTTAGTAGTGTATCGTCTAAATCAAAAAAGATTGCTTTTTTCATTTGAATGTCTCCTTCATTTGTATGCTAGGAACTTCATTCGACAAAATCCGGTCAATTCCTGCAAAGATTGTCAAGGTCATGTATTTTCATCTTATATTATCATAACTGCTGTTGATTTTTTTTCACACATTCGTCCTTCAGAGTCTGGTATAATGTCGGTAAATTCAGAAAAGGGGGAGCTCTTTGTATGTTTCCAAAACTTGATGAAATTCGGAAAAATCTTTTGAAGAGTGTTGAGTGTTTATCTGATGAAGCCCTGAACAAGAAGGTGGATGAAGAAAAGTGGAGTATTTCACAAATATTATATCATCTTTATGAAGTGGAAAATTTAGCTGTTTCCACACTTGAATCTGGTTTGGAGCATGGGGATGAACAGGTAGTCGAAAGAGATTTACAATTCGTGGTAGACCGATCAAGAAAGGTGAAATTACCAGATGATCCCCCAAATGATTTCAAAACGAAGGATGAACTTAAGGCACTTTTGGAAAAATCCCGAAAGAATCTCCATGCGTTTTTGGAAAAAACGGATATGCAAACATTAAAGGAAAAATCAGCGGCACATCTTGTTTTTGGAAAAATTAGTTTAAAAAATATGGTTGAATTCGTGTACTTACATGAACAACGACATCTTGAACAGATTGAAGAAATGAAGGAAGAACTTAACTACGGTTTATATAAATAATGAGGATTGAATCACCGCTTGGGAAAAAGCGCTTTCATTCCTATTTATAAAAGTCAAATCCCCCCCTATATAAATGGTGGGGGGATTGACGTCACAAATAGTTTATTTTGATTCCTCTGTCACCTGAGAGACTAGTTCTTTCACATCACTGCGGCTTAATTTTTCATGTCCTTGTTCAAGTGCTTTCAGTGTTCCATATGCTAAAGTTAATGGAATTTGGCAAAAAGTATGGATGGTGCCAAACCCTTCGATGCTTTTTGTATATTGGTCGGCAATTCCGAGATTTCGTTTTGCATAAGCAAACATATCATCAATCCCCCACCCATTTGGCCAAAAGTCGACACCTCGTTCCAGATCTTCCTTCCGGTTGCGAATAATATTAACGGCTTGCAATCCTCTACCAAATGCAATCGCTTGTTCTTTGTCTGTTTCAAGATCGCAATACCATTTCCATATATCCGATAGCATAACTCCAACTAATCCCGCTACATAATAAGTGTAATCATCTAATTCCTCTTCCGTACGAATAACCCAATCTTTCAATACCCAATCAGCCATCCCCCCTGCCATGATAGCAGTTGCTTTGCGAATTTCGGGTTCAATCGTTTCAGGACTGTAGTTTGCCCAATCTGCAAGGCGAAGGGTGACTTCAGGTAAATGCTCCGAGTAGGGCGAAAAAAGTTGGTTTAGTTTTTCACGATCAATAGGTTCCTGTAAAAGGTCGCGAACTTTATAAAGTAAATCTGCTTTGACATTCGCTGATAATTCCGGGTGATCCTCAATTTCATCGATTGCTCTCATGCAGAGGTAGGCAGAACCGACGGCCTCTTTCAACCTTGGTGCCAGTTTATTGATGGGGATAAAAAATGTCCTGCTCGTTTGCAAAAGCATCCTAGTCGCATCATTATTTAAATCTATTTGTTCTGACATGTTTTTCGACATTCCTTTCATCACAACGTATCCCTTTAGTTTGTATATAATCTTTGATCTCATCCTTAACGGGCAGAAAACTCCACTAATGGAAGTTTCGTTTTATACAAAAGATAGAATTCAAATATGAAGATGATTTAAAATATTTTTAAAAGCGATATATCACCATTTTACTATTATTAATGTAAGTGTCAAAATAGACGATAAAATTTTTGATTATTTAAAAAAGATTCTGCACTTAATGAAAAGGAAGGTAAAGGATTAACCAAATCTAGCTGAGGAGCTTTTAAAGAGGAGCTTCATTTTCTAAAGGCCTTTTTACAAAAGAAAAAAACGGGAGTGATTACGCTTCCCGTTTTCGATTAAACATAAAAGCAACGAAGTTTTTAATGGAGCCGGCCCGTTTTGGTTTACTTTTCTTTTCATCTAATGCTTGTTGCAAATTTTCAATAAGGTGTCGATCCCTTTTGGCAATTTCTAATTCCTCTATTTTATCTTTTAACCATTGTTGATGTCGATCTAACTGTTTGGCTAATTCGACATTTGCTTCAATTAATTTAACTTGATTGCTTTCGAGTTGCTCAATCCGCTCATATAATTTCGTTTCTAGAGGATGGGCTTCCTCTATTTCTTCATCATGGGTCGTGACGGTAACTGGCACGGTGGTTTCGTCTTGAAGATTCGTTAATATAAGATCGATTGCTTTTTCTAAAGGCAAATTTTTTTTGGTGATGGAATGAATCAGCTGTTTAATTAATTGAATATCCTTTTGATGAAACACTCTTGAATTATTAATTCCCCGTTCAAAATGATACCCTTGCTGTTCTAGTGATAAAGCATATTTTCGCAAAGTACTGGCCCCAATTCCTAAATTTTTTGCCACTTCCGAACTAAAATAAACTTTCTCCATCTTGTTCCCTCCCGTTTTCCTTGCTACTTAGGAAGCTATAAAATTTTTTAGAACTGTGGATCACCTATTAAAAATGTTGTCCACGGCAAGCCTTCAGCGCCTATCGTCTAGCGAATCTCTGCGTTTTCTTCCTCCGATAAGTCAACATCAGCTCGTGGACTGCCTCGCTGTGTTTCCTTTATCTCAGTCAAAGACTACGAAATCCGTACGCCGATGAACGAGGCGCTTCCGCATTTGATGACGTCTAGCTCCAGCGCCTATCGTCTAGCGTATTTCTCCGTCTTTTCCCTCCGATAAGTCAACATCAGCTCGCAAAATCGCCTCGCTGTGTTTCCTTTATCTCAGTCAAAGACTACGAAATCCGTACGCCGATGAGCAAGGCGCTTCCGCATTTGTTCCTACTATCTGATTTCCACAATAGTCTAGGTAATCCTTTCACTAACTTTGGGGATTGATTAGAAGTTTTGTCGATAAGTGGAGTTTGTAAAATAAAATCCGCTTAGGGAGTTTTGGGGAAAGAGGACAGCATAGCAAGCTCGCTATTTGTTGACATAGAGAGCGAGGAAGGGTTATCCGTTATAATAAAAAAGAGGGTGGTAACCCTCTTTTTGTTGAAGAACTTATTGTAAGTTGTTTTGTTTAGAAATTTGGGTGAGGGCTACTCCGGCACTTTCATTGGCTTGTTCCCTTACTGAAAGATCGCCTAAAGAAAGCATTCCTACAAGTTGTCCGTTTTCTACAACTGGCAAGCGACGGACTTGATGTTGAGCCATTAATGCAGATGCTTCCTCTAAAGAAGCTTCAGGTGTAATGGTGACAATATTGTTTGACATCACTTGTGAAACATTGGTATTGTTTTTGGCAATTCCTCTTACGGCTAAATCACGGTCTGTTACCATCCCCACAACTTGGCCATTATTTACAACCGGAATAGCCCCAACATTTAAACTTCTCATTTTATTCGCAACATGATCTAAAGCGTCTTGATTACTGCAGCTTTCAACATTTGTTGACATGACTTCACGTACTTGCATTAAAATTCCCTCCTTTAAGTATCCTTCAAAAAATATTATCTGTTGAGATAGAGAATTTATTCATTATTTTTAGGATAGAAAAAGGAAAAGGAGAGTTTAATGGTTGTAAGTTGAAACATGAATTAAGAAGGACATTTAGCTAACTGTTGGTTACATTCCTTTAGTTCTTCTTCAATTTGAATAAGAACTCTTTCGGTTGCTTCTACGTTTCGACCAACGGATTCTAATTTTTCCATATCTCCCTGAATACGAATATAATCCATTTTCAATGTGGCGATTTTATTTTCTAATTCTGCTTTCGTCATGATTTCTTCCCCCGAACTGTTTTTCCTCTATTTTAATGGAACAATAAAATCAAAGGCAATGACTAAATGGCGTGTAAGTCGAAAAAAAGAAGAAAAAATCAATAATCTTGCCACTACTCGACAATTTTTTCCACAGAAAAATGATAAAATGGAAGAGATGGCGGAAAATTTCGTAAAATGAAAAAAGTAGGTGAATGAAATGATAGACACTCATTTCCCAATAGAGCTTCCCATTATTCAAGCACCGATGGCAGGTGTTACATCTCCTTCATTAGTTGCGGCTGTTTCAAATGCAGGTGCGTTAGGTTCTATTGGAGCAGGGTATTTAAATGCTTTACAAACAAGAGCATTTATTCAAGGAGTGAAGCAACAAACAACGAAAGCGTTCGGTATCAATTTATTTGTACCAGAGGAAATCGAGCTAGATCCTCAGCTTATCGAAAATGCGAATGGATATTTACAACCAATTAGAGAAGAGTTAGGACTGCCAGAAAACAAGGTTTCAAATATAACAGCCCATTCAGACTATGAACAACAAATCCAAGTTGTATTGGAGGAAAAGGTTCCCGTCTGTTCCTTTACATTTGGTATGCCTCGTAAAGATATCGTTTTGGAGTTAAAAAAGAACGGCATATTGGTTATTGGAACAGCCACGACCGTTGAGGAAGCGATTGCGGTTCAAGACCAAGGGATGGATGCGGTTGTTGTTCAAGGAATGGAGGCAGGGGGACATCGTGGAAGCTTTTTGCATGAGCATTATATAGGATTAATGTCCTTAATCCCACAAGTTGTGGATGAAATACATATTCCGGTAATAGCGGCCGGAGGAATAATGGATGGACGAGGCGTGGCGGCGGCACTATGTCTAGGGGCAAAGGCTGTACAAAT
Source organism: Oikeobacillus pervagus (assembly GCF_030813365.1). NCBI lineage: Bacteria > Bacillati > Bacillota > Bacilli > Caryophanales > Bacillaceae > Oikeobacillus > Oikeobacillus pervagus. Next base: position 1,143 of record NZ_JAUSUC010000035.1, on the reverse strand, counting down.
GGGAACAGCCTTTTTAACAACAGAAGAAAGTAGCGCTCATCCGCAGCATAAACTGGCGATCTTACAAGCAAAAGAAGTGGATACTTCAGTAACGAAAGTGTTTTCGGGTAAGTCTGCAAGGGGCATTACGAATCAATTCATGCGGGAGATGAAGCCATATGAACACAATCTTCCACCTTATCCTATTCAAAATTCTTTAACGAAAGAAATTCGAAAAAAAGCGGCTGAACAAAGTAGTTCCCAATATATGTCGCTGTGGTCTGGGCAGTCCCCTCGACTAAGTAAATCTATGTCTGCACAACAACTGATTAAGGATATTATGGAGGAAGTAAGAAAAATAAGTAAAAGTATGACAAACCAAACATTTTAACAACTGTTGTGACGACAACTTTCGTTAGGGGGATTCCTATGTACGAATACAAATTTGTGAAAGTAGAAATAACGATAAGCGACGGTCAGCCAAAAGGGGATTATGAAGAACTTGTCCATACATATGCAAAGCAAGGTTGGAGGTTGAAGCAAATTGTAACCCCTCCATTTTCCAATAATGGACAAACAGCTTATTTAGACATTATTTTTGAAAGAAGAGCCTAAATCGAATAAATCAATATGAAAAGAGCTGTCTCAATGTTTTTAATGAGGCAGTTCTTTCTCCTTGTTTAGGAAACGATACAATCTAGACCTGTGGATCCCCCTTTTAAAAATGTTGTCTATGTCTAGCAAATTTCTCCGTCTTCTCCCTCCGATGGGTCAACATCAGCTCGTGGAGGACCTCGTTCGTGCTTCCTTTATTTCAGTCAAAGACTACGGAATCCGTATGCAAGCACTTGTTCTTGACTATTTTTTTCTTTATGGAAATTAGGATTTCCCCATTTTTATGAATTTGAAGATACTTCTGATCTCTCCATTAATTAGCAGTAAAACCCCTACGAAAGGTACTGTGATTTCACTGACATTTTAAGTCTAAAATATTGCCCTGAATAAGGTAGAAAAGGTGTTTTTTACCTATTAATCAATTAGGTTGTTAATTTTATACTATAAGGTAGAAGTAAATTTAGGAAGTAGGGGTACAAAGCCCACAATTGGTAGAATGATAGAGGTGTAAGGAAATGGAATATTCCACTATTCTTCATTCATTGTCCC
>NZ_JAUSUC010000034.1 GCF_030813365.1 Oikeobacillus pervagus | reverse complement strand
ACCAAGCGTTAGCGCGGTAGATGTAAAAAGTGTACAAAATAGAGTGCTTAAAATATTGGTGTAAAAGCAACACCGAGAAAAACTTGACACATACACTTTTCGAAAGCAAGGGGGCTCCACCCGAAAATTTGCCCATCATGTAAGTGACTTCACTTTCTTTTGATTGAACCTTTTTCATAAACCCTTCACCTCTCTGGTCCTTGACGATCCAGTTTTAACACAATATAAACGGTTAAGAAACCAATGGGTGGGTCGTGATAATGCAGGTACTTAAAATTGTAGAGCTTCAAGCATCATTTGAGCACCGAAATCATCATCATGGAAGCGAGTAATCCGACGATAAAAGTCCACAATAGTCTCTTTTTCCGTCATTCTTCTCCACCAAAATCCTCTGCAATCGATGGAACCATATATTGTCCCCACCTATGATTATGTTCTTCAAGAATTCTAGACTTATTAAATGTCAGTTTACGTAATCTGGCAGAAAGTTCATTCCGTTTCTTTCCAGCACATAAAAATAGTTATTCACTTTAGTAACAATACCCAATCACTATTCATATTTTATAGGGGAATAGAAAGGTGAATTCACTTGAAAATTATGGCTTTAGATTTAACACTTTATTGTTGGACATCTTAAAAAATAATGATGGAGGATATGCAAATGAATGATTTCCAAAGAGAGCTTCAAATGTTGAATATTGGAGATTTCCAGGCGCAAGAGGCAGTTCCTTGGGACCAAAATCAATATTATAATGATTCGAATCGACAATTTGGCCAATTCGGTGGTTGTTTCCGATGTTTTTTCTTTAGTTGTTTCTTTTGTTTTAATTGCTTTAATTGTTTTAATTGTTTTAATTGTTTTCGCTGTGGAGGTCGGTGTGGAGGAAGATGTGGCGGCCGGTGCGGAGGAAGATGTGGAGGAAGATAGTCCAAATTTAGTAAGAAAAAGTTCCTGCCCCTGTATTGTTATTGCAGGGGCTTTTTCCATGTTTGCCTTCAACACCAAGGGTCTCTAAGAACACAAGCTTATCCATCAAGAAGGTTAAAGGGCAAACTTTCTCGTTGGTTCCTCTTATGCGTTTGAATTAGACAAGTTTCTCTCGTTTTTCTATAAGAATAGACATAAGAGACAAATTTCCTTACATAGGATAATAAAGAAAATGATGATGAAGAAGCTCATAGGTAAGGAGGAGCTAGAATGGTGAAAATCACCTCTTCTATGCGTCTAAAAGTCAAAAGGGATACGTTTTTTCTACCTGATCCAAGCGGCGGGGTATATTTTCGGAACAATTTAAGTTCGTTTCGAATGGAAGGAAGTTCAATTGATCAGTGGATTGAAAAGCTGTTACCTATGTTCAACGGGGAAAACACGTTAGGTGATTTGACGGATGGATTGCCCGGCCCATACCGGGATCGTGTCTTTGAAATTGCAGAAGTTCTTTTTCGTAACAATTTTGTTCGGGATGTAAGTGAAGATCGTCCGCATCAATTAGCGGACTATATTCTTGAAAAGCATGCCTCTCAAATTGAATTTTTGGAAAGCTTCGGAGATTCAGGGGCTTACCGTTTTCAGACCTATCGACAGTCAAAAGTGTTAGCAGTGGGATCTGGTCCTATTTTGGTTTCCCTGGTTTCTGCGCTGCTTGAATCAGGATTGCCTAGGTTCCATGTATTCATAATGGACACAGAACAGACGAATAGGCATCGTATACTTGAACTCGTTTCACATGCACGGAAAACAGATCCCGAGGTAAATGTTGAGGAGGTCATCTTGAAGGAAGAAGGGATGAATTCCTGGCAGGAGCTTGTTCAGGGATATGATTCCATTTTGTATGTATCCGAGGGAAGTGATTTAGAGGAGCTACGAATTCTTCATGCGGTTTGTCTAGATCGGAGGAAGATGTTTATACCTGCTATATGCTTACAGCAGGTAGGACTGGCAGGACCATTGGTGAAACCAGATTCAATAGGGTGTTGGGAGTCAGCATGGCGTCGCCTTCACAAATCAGTACTTTCCGAAGAAAAGGAGTCCCCTGCTTTCTCGCCTACAGCAGGAGCCATGTTAGCCAATGTGATTGTGTTTGAATTATTTAAAGAGATGACAAGAGTTGAGGAATCAGAACAGGAACAGCACCATCAAATCTTCCTGCTTAATCTGGAAACATTAGAAGGAAACTGGCATTCGTTCATTCCTCATCCATTGGTGGCAGGACTTGCGACTACGGAGTGGGTTCAGGATCTAGACTTTCAAAATGAACGAAGTAACAGTAAAAATAAGCAAAGTGATTTACTTCTTTTCTTCAGTCATTTGACATCTGCAGAATCAGGAATTTTTCATGTTTGGGAAGAAGGGGACTTACATCAACTGCCGCTCTCCCAGTGTCGAGTTCAGGTAGTCGATTTGTTATCTGAAGGGCCAGCTGAGTTGTTGCCGGAGATTATATGTTCAGGGCTGACACATGAAGAGGCTAGGAGGGAAGCCGGGCTAGCCGGAATTGAAGCGTATGTGTCACGTTTTACTAATACGGTGGATACGATACCCGAAATACAGAAAGTTCATCATGGTTTAATAGAGGAAAAGGAATATATCGGGGTAGGGACGGGGGAAACCGTATCGGAATGTGTGGCACGTGGATTGCAAAGTTGTTTAGAAGAGGAAATGAGTAAAAAAATCATTGATAGGGAATATTCTGTCTCTCGGATCCTGTTAAGAGAGATTGAAGATGAGCGCTGCCTTTTTTATTTTCAAGCACTGAAAACAATAAAAGGAGAACCGAACATTGGCCTTGGGGAGGAAGTATCCGGTTTTCCGGTAATTTGGATTGGTACAAACGATGGCTGGTTTAGAAGTACCGGCTTGAATATGACCATGGCGTTACGAAATGCATTACAAAAATCGCTCATGTATTTACAAAATGAAGATACTTTTAACAAAACGCAACCGTTAGAGGTTTCGTCTGTTAATCTGGAAGATCAGGAGCGACATAACCTAATAATTCCTTCATGTGAGGGTATGACCGAGCAAGGGGTTTTAACGACTGCAATGGAGATATTAGAACGGAATCATAAGAAGCTCTCAGTCTTTAAATTACAACTGGAACCATTATGGCTAGAGGGGTTAGAAGGAATATACGGTGTATTGCTTCGAAAGGAGGAATCTCGTTGAGTGCTGTCATTGTGGTTGTCGGAGAAGGAGTGTTAGCGGACTCTGTCTCAGAAGGATTGTCCTTTCAACATAAGATCGTTCGTCTGATCGATTTCGAAGCAGGAATACCGAATGAGGTTCATTTAGTTCTAGTATTGCATGATACTTGGCATCCTTCTATTCATCAAAAGGCAGAAGAACTGCTGAGACCATCTGGTATTCCTTGGTTGAGAGGTTTCGTTTCATTCGGGGAAGGGGTGGTCGGGCCATTGGTTCACTCAAAAAAATCGGGATGCTCACAGTGTTCCAATATGCGGCGTCTCATGGCTGGCCGAGATCGTCCAGAGATGTGGAAGATAGAACAGAGACTTGTGGAACATGGAGGGATGTCGCGTGACCCCTGGGCATCGCGAACAGGTATTAAACTGATCGCCTACTTAATAAAAAATGAGGTACAAAGAGTATTGCGAGGTGATCAAGCTCAATCGGATGGCCATGTATTTTTAATCAATTTGAAAACACTGAATAGTTCGTGGCATTCTTTTCTGCCTGATCCGTTGTGTCCTGTTTGCGGTCAATTACCTGACGATTCAGCAAATGCTGCACGAATTTCTCTACAGCCAAGTCCTAAAATCAGTCCTAACCGTTTTCGCTGCCGATCGCTAGATGAGCTAGAAAAAGTGTTATGTAAAGATTATCTGGATCATCGCACAGGCTTTCTAAATGGGAAAACGATTGACCTTGATACTCCATTTGCCGATGTAGGAGTCAATCTGCCGCTGTTCTCAGGGGACGAAGGGGTCGGAGGAAGGACACATTCCTATACGGTAAGCGAGTCGACTGCCATTTTGGAAGGATTGGAGCGATATTGTGGTCTGTCTCCCCGTGGCAAAAGAACAGTTGTGCATGACAGTTTTCGCAACCTTGAGCATCAAGCACTAAATCCATTAAATGTAGGGGTCCATGCAAAGGAACAATATGCTCGGCCAGATTTCCCTTTCGAAGAATTTAATCCTGACAAACCAATCAATTGGGTATGGGGTTATTCGTTTATGCGAGAACGGCCGATTCTAGTCCCAGAATTGCTTGCTTATTATAGTTTAGGTTGCGGTGATGGTTTTGTTTATGAAACTTCAAACGGATGTGCATTAGGTGGAAGTTTGGAGGAAGCTATTTTCTACGGTATTTTGGAAATAGTAGAGCGTGACTCATTCCTACTGACTTGGTATGCGCAGCTGAAACTACCACCTCTTGATCCTTATTCCGTAAAAGACCAAGAATTGCAGTTAATGATTAAACGAGTACGAGCGGTAGCAGGATATGATCTTTATTTTTATAATGCGACAATGGAGAACGGAATTCCAAGTGTAATGGTAATAGCGAAAAATAGGAAGAACAAAGGGTTGAATATCATTTGTGCAGCCGGGGCCCATTTTGACCCAATACGGGCGGTCAAAGGTGCGATACACGAGTTAGCTGGCATGATGCTGACGCTTGATGATAAATTTGAAGCGAATCAAGTAGAATATTTACGAATGTTACAAGATTCTTCCCTAGTAAAGAAAATGGATGATCATGGGATGCTATACGGACTCCCGCAAGCGGAAGAGCGTTTACGGTTTTTGCTGGACAATAATCGACCATTACGAACTTTTGATGAAGAATTCAGATGGAAATCGAGACATACAGATTTGACAGACGATCTGCGAGACATTCTTAAGGTGTTCGACCGATTAAATCTCGAGGTCATTGTGGTAGACCAGACGACAACAGAAACTTTTCGAAATGGACTTCATTGCGTGAAAGTACTTATTCCAGGGATGCTGCCGATGACTTTTGGACACCATCTTACCCGTGTAACAGGGCTTGAGAGGGTGCTTCGGATTCCAATGGAACTTGGGTATGTGGAACAACCTTTAACATTAGATCAACTCAATCCATACCCACATCCATTTCCATAAGCAGGGGTAGGAGGAAGAAGGATGAAATTAGAGGAATTTGTGCACAATCTGCATTTTGACATTGAAAAGGTTAACCCTCTTGACTGGGAAGTGAATTGGGATGATGCCCCGTTACCTTATAAGCTCTACCGTGGCCTTCCATTCATTCCATTATCTCTAGAAGTGCCGCTGTCACTTGAAGAAATGAAAGTTCCAACCACCCCTAATCTTCAAAGAATTGGTCATCTTCTTTGGTATGTATTTGGCCTTACTCAATTTAGTCAATCAATCTGTACTATTGATTCTAAAGAAAATATGACAGACCTGTTTCAGTCGTTTAGAAGGTTTGTTCCTTCCGGCGGGGCGTTGTATCCAAATGAACTTTACGTGTATTTGAAGTTGAAGGATTTACCTGATGGGCTATACCATTATGATGTGGCACATCATAATTTAGTATTGCTGCGTAAAGGAAATTTCGATTCATATATAGAAAGGGCTCTTGGTCATGGTTGTGATATTTCTTCTTGTTTTGGAACTGTCTTTGTGACGACCATGTTTTGGAAAAATTTTTTTAAATACAATCATTTTTCCTATCGGTTACAAGGGTTGGATGCAGGTGTGTTGATTGGACAGTTATTGGAAGTATCGAAACGATTTGGCTTCGCATCAGGAGTATACTTTCAATTTTTAGATCGGGCTCTCAACCATCTAATTGGTCTTCCTGAACAAGAGGAAAGCGTGTATGCGGTTATCCCATTATCAGTGGAACCTACAAACTGGTCTCCTAAAATAAGTGCCAGAGAAGGGGATGTCACTGCAAAGGAATTGTCCCAGGAATTAACAGCAATCCATCATCAGTATCTTCAACGATCACAGAAAATTGTAGAATATCCATTGATCACCAAGATGAATGAAGCGTCTATGTTGGAATCTACACATTCGTTTCAAAAAATCCAGTCGACTAAAGAAAAAATGGGTACCGAGAATAATGTTCAGGCTCTTCCGAATGGGAAACAGTTTTCGACTGATTTGGCGTCTTTCTGTAGAGAGAGATTTTCACCGGAGATGGATTTTGTATTAGGGAAGGTAAGCAAACATCAACTAGCCACTCTTTTACAGGAAGCGACCTCTTCTTTCACGTATCGAAATGATTTAGAAGATGCACATACTAAAAACGAACCCCGTGTCTCTATTTATGGCTGTTTCTATAATGTTAAAGGCATTGCTAATGGTGCTTATTCTTATGATAGCACAGCTCATTCATTGCGGCAGATAAATCTAGGTGATCATCGTCTACAGTTACAAAACGGAATGACCGGGCATAATGTAAATTTAATTCAAGTACCAATCTGCTTACATGTGGTAGGGAATAAAGATTATATAAAAACTCGATTTGGTTACAGAGGATATCGAATTCAGCAAATGGAGGCGGGGATGCTTATACAGCGATTACTAATTGCAGCGGCAACCCTCGGAATGGGGGGACATCCGCTCCTTGGGTTTGATGCGAAATTATGTGATGACATTTATAAGTTAGATACACAGGAAAAAACGAGTCTCATCCAAATTCCGATTGGCCCTTATCGAGACCGACCTTGGTTAAGGGGAACACTGCATAGTTAATGAAATTAAAAGAGAGTGGATATTGTAAAGATAAGATGCTCATTCCATGAAGCGACCTTATTATTTTGTAAGTACTTCTGTGATTTATTATTTTTAATATAGAGGGGATGTCCGCACTGTCCGAACATCCCTCGATGGATGAGCAACTTTTCGAAAGGAAGGGGGATTCCATCCGAAAAGTTGTCCATTATTTAAGCGACTTCACTTTCTTTTGAATGAACCTTTTTCATAAACTCATTCACATCTCTTGGCACTTGGCGATCCAGTTTTGACACAATATAAACGGTTAAGAAACCAATTGGGACCGTGATAATACCAGGCACTTTAAATTGTAGCGCTTCAGGCATCATTGGAGCACCGAAAATCATAATCATGGAGGCGAGTAATCCGACGATGAGCCCAGCAATCGCTCCTTTTTCCGTCATTCCTCTCCACCAAATTCCAAAGATAAAGATCGGTGTAAACGTACTTGCTGCTACTGTAAAGGCCAATGCAACTAGGTGACCGATGGAGGCTTCTTTTACAAGTAGGCCTAATATCCCATATAAAATTCCTAAAACAACAATGGCCATCTTTCCTGCAAATACACGTTGCTTCTGGGAAAGCTCTTTTTTCGAGAAAGAAGCGTATAAATCATGGGCCAAAGCACCAGAACTTGCGATAAACAAACCAGATAAGTTCGAGAAAATGGCCGCAAATGCACCTGCAATGACGAGGCCAAGCAACCATTTTCCACCTAGAACTTCGGCGATCGATGGAACCACCATATTGTCTCCACCTGTCATTAAGTTCTTTATCACTTCTGGACTTGCATTGCCCTCGAGGAATATGGCACGACCAACGACACCTAAATAAACCGCAAATAGGAAGAAAACGCTTGCAATCCCAATTGCCATTAACGCAGATTTACGAGCCGCTTTGGCACTTGGATTCGTATAGAAACGAAGTAAAATATGTGGCAAACCAATCGTTCCTAATGAAAGACCGATCACCATGGAAAAAGTGTGCAAAAAATTAGGGGTAATAATTCCGGTATTTGCCCATGACGAACCTTCAAACGCAACATCTTTTCCATCTTCCGTAAATGACGCAGTCCCTGCGATTGACCCGCTGAATTCTGTGATTGCTGCTAATATTTTTTGATAGTGAAGCCCTCCGTAAACGGCAGCTCCTACCATTAAAATAAATGCCCCGACACGGATCCAAAGTTCTAATGCTTGGTTCAAGGTCGTTCCTTTCATTCCACCGACCCCAACATACAAAATCATCACTGCACAAGTAAATATAATTCCAAATTCATAGGATGTCCCAAAAAACATGCTTAAAATTTGCGCAGCCCCAAGAAGCTGTGGTGCAGCATAGAAACCAGAGATGGAGAGAACGACAATGACCGCGACTAGTCTTGCTCGTTTACTATGGAAGCGATAGGCCACAAAATCCGCTACCGTAAAGGCACCAAATCTTCTTAATGGACCAGCGACGAATATCGCAAGTAGTGTTAAGCCAATCGAGAAACTGAACGTATAAAAGGCTCCGTCATATCCGATTGAAAACGTTAGACCCGCTAGCCCAAGAAAAGTAGCTGCACTTAAATAGTCTCCAGCAATCGCTGAACCATTCGTAAACCAACCAAAAGCTCGGCCGCCAACAAAGAAATCACTAGCATTTGCATTTCTTTTCGATAAATACGTAATAAAAATGATCGTTCCCATTAAGATGATTGTAAAAATATATTTTGGATCTGATAAAATCGCCATTATGCCGACCTGCCTCCTTTTGATTCTTTTGATTCATACATTTGAAGCCGTTTTTCGTATAAATGTGTGTGAATATAGGCAATCAAGAAGGCCATAGCCATGGCAACGATCGTCGTTAAAAACCAAGTAAGTGACATTCCGCCCCAAATGTTTGAAAACGCTAGGTCATGTAAAAACCAGTTCATGACCGGAATGGAGAAAATAAAGATGTAATAAAATAAAGATAAACCTACTCCAGTTTTCAACTCCGATTTCATAATAAAACTTGTCTCAGAATCTAAAGCTGTCAAATCCTTTACATCCACTGTTCCTAAACTTTCATCTGTCATTTTGTAATCTTGCATGTTTCACCCTCCTTTGTTCTTATTATAAAGAAAGGAAAATGAAAACCCTTACAATTTATTATCAGAATATTATAAATATTTGCGTACTTTTGAAATAATGATAAAATAGTCTTAGTAGAGAGGGAGGTGGCTATCGGTGTATTATGTAAGTTTAAAAGAGGTTCATCAGGAGGCTGCCGAGATGATTTCCGAATGGATCCAAAAGAGAGAGCAAGGGCAATTTCAATTAGTATATAATGAATCGATAGAGCAAATGCATATTAAAATTGTCCAAATTCAAACACTTTTTGATTGGGTCAAATTGAATCGAATGATGAAAAGGGAATCTAGCATTTATTTCGTATTAGTAGAACCACAATTATCTTATTCCATCCCTTTAGCCATCAAGCTTCAAGTCGAAGCTGTTGCCATCTTTCCGACGAAAAAAGCTACTTTCTTACGAAGGTTTCAAGAGGTGGTAAGGAAATTAGATCAGACCACCCATGAAACGATGCAAGAGAAAAAAGAACAAACTCTTCAACTGATGAATCAATCAGATTTAAATCAACCATTGAAGCTTCATTTTCTGCGTCGTTTATTATTAGAAGATGTCCAATGTGAAAATCAAATATCAGAGTCTTTGAAAAATTTTGAGGGGAATGACTTCCCTAATGTTGTTTGTTATGTTCAAGGTTTTCATGTTAATGAAGATCCATCAGGACACCCGAAAAATACGATTCACCTTATTCGATCCTTATTTCAAAAGAAGTTCCAATCCATTGTCTCCTCCATTTACTTTTTACCGTTTCGAAAATTTCTTCTCATATTATTCCATCAACATCCAGATATTCATTCGATGGCCAGTTGGGAGGAAGGAAGAAGACATTTCCAAGAAGTGATTCATGAATTATGGACAAACCATCAAATTCAACTATATATCGGGGTTGGGTCCATTTATAATTATCCTTTCATGATTCATCACTCGTATAAAGAAGCAAAAATTGCTAGGAGCCTTCCAGCGTTCCGTGATGTTTCTCTCAGATATTTTGAAGAAATACCAAAAGATGAGCAAATCGTTAAATGCACTTATTATATAGAAGATCATTTAGAAGAGGAATTGACAGCAAGAGATGTGGCGAAGTATATGAACCTTAGTTACACTCATTTTTGTCGAATTTTTAAAAAAGAGACAGGAAAGACCTTTTCAGAATACTTATCCTTCGTGCGTTTAAGAAGGGCCGTATGGATGATTCGACATACGAATCGGACGATAGAGGATATTGCGGTTGATGTCGGATTTAATACGCCAAATTATTTCAGCTCAACGTTTAAACGATATGTAGGAATGACACCTAGAGATTATCGGTTAACGACAGAGATTATCTTTGTGTAATTCTTCACCTTAAGGAAAATTAGTTTTTACTGTATAGATCATTTTTCGATGCAGCCATTCTCAATCCTAGCTTGATTAAAGCTATAGGGGAGTAGCTGCTCTTTTTTTACTAGTTTCATCTTGTCAGAATAAGTGGTTAAAATATGGAAACAATTAAAAGTATAGTTTTCATATGGCCGATCAAACTTCACTGTACTGGAAGTGAAACGAATATATCAGTTCCTAATTGTTTGTTCGTGAGCGGAATGGCCCCTTTTTCCTATGTGTAGATTTTTCAACTGGTTAATTGCAGCAAAGAATACGCTGATAAAGAAAGGGGAATGAAATGAAGAAAATATCCAACGTTTTCTGGGTTACGATTGTGATCGTAGGTACCTCTGTTTTATTTGGTGTCATGGCTCCGAAAAATTTTGAACAAGTCACATCCAATATCCAGACGTTTTTAACTTCTACATTCGGTTGGTATTATTTAATCTTAGTCACAGCCATTGTTTTATTTTGTCTGTTATTAATTTTTAGCCCAATTGGAGTCATTCGATTAGGAAAACCGGATGAAAAACCTGAGTATTCAACCGTTAGTTGGTTTGCGATGTTATTTAGTGCGGGCATGGGAATTGGTTTAGTTTTTTGGGGAGCGGCCGAACCGTTATCGCATTTCGCAATTGACCCACCATTAGCACAACCAGGAAGCAATGCGGCACTAAAAGATTCGATGGTGTACACCTTTTTTCATTGGGGTTTACATGCATGGGCCATATATGCGATTGTAGCTCTGGCCTTAGCCTATTTTAAGTTTCGTAAAGGGGAACCAGGGTTAATTAGTGCTACATTGACGCCCATCCTTGGGGAGAAGGTAAAGGGACCGATTGGCACAATTGTCGATGTGATCGCCGTTTTCGCGACTGTTATTGGCGTGGCCACGACACTTGGATTTGGAGCAGCCCAAATCAATGGGGGACTTTCCTACTTATTTGGAATACCGAAATCTTTTACGGTTCAGCTATTCATTATTATCATTGTGACGGTTTTATTTTTGATTTCAGCAATGTCAGGACTTGGCAAAGGGATTAAATATTTAAGTAATACGAATATGGTGTTAGCTCTTATTCTGCTCATTTTACTTCTCATTGTAGGACCGACTATGTTTATTTTGAATTTATTTACAGATACTCTAGGAGCCTATATCCAAAATTTGATTCGAATGAGTTTTCGGATTGCCCCTTTAAATACGGAACATCGAGAATGGATCAATGGATGGACCATATTTTATTGGGCGTGGTGGATTTCATGGTCGCCATTTGTGGGAATCTTTATTGCTCGAGTTTCTAGGGGAAGGACGATTCGTGAATTTATCATTGGGGTATTATTAATGCCAACTCTTGTTAGTTTTATTTGGTTTTCAGTATTTGGTACGACTGCCTTAGATGTTCAATTAGCAGGAAATATTGATTTAACAACCTTTGCAACAGAAGAGGTGTTATTCGCTGTATTCAACCAGATTCCTTGGTCACTTATTTTAGCGGTGATTGCGATTTTACTTGTGAGTGTATTCTTTATTACATCTGCCGATTCCGCCACATTCGTACTAGGAATGCAAACCGCATATGGTTCTTTAACACCCCCAAATCGAGTGAAATTTGTATGGGGACTTGCGCAATCAGCTGTAGCGACGATCCTTTTATATAGTGGGGGGTTACAAGCGTTGCAAAATGCCCTCATTATCGCAGCCTTTCCGTTTTCTTTTATTATAATTATGATGATGATTTCTCTCTATAAAGTTCTTCACCAGGAACGTAAGCAAATAGCCCAAATGCTTCGACCTAAAATGAAACAATCTAGACACCGTCACTCGGAGGCGGATTAAAGTGAAAAATGATAAATGAATCTAAGAAATTTTTGGGATTATAGTATATTGAAAAGTGATTGTAAATACTTGAACCTTTTACTCCCCTTCCATATGATAGATAAGAGCTTAGAAAAATGTAGTAGGTGAAAGAATGGGGAGAAAATTAAAGAAAACAGTTAGAAGATTGATGATGGCATTTCTCTTTTTTGCTTTGTCGTTATGCCTATTTTTATGGTTCCTTGGCCATCAATCCACTCCTAAGCCGATTCAGCCACTTGAGATGGAAATACCAAAAGAGTACATTCCGGTTTATAAAGCAGCTGAGGAAAAATACAAGGTTCCTTGGCAATTATTAGCGGCACATCATAGAGTGGAAACGAAATTTTCAACGATGGATCCCATGCTATCTCCAGCAGGGGCAGAAGGACCGATGCAGTTTATGCCCTGTACGTTTGTAGGGTGGAGCCATCCGAGTTGTGAAGGATTAGGGAAAGGAAATATTCCAGAAAATGATAAGACAAACCCAGCGGTGATTAAAAAATATGGTGGATATGGTGTGGACGCCAATGGAGATGGAAAGGCAGACCCTTACGATCTTTGGGATGCGGTATTTAGTGCGGCGAATTATTTAGCAAGAAATGGGGCTGCAGATGGGGATTGGAAAAGAGCAGTTTATGCTTATAATCATAGCAATGAATATGTGGAAGATGTTCTTTATTTCGCCAATGTATTTAGTGAAGATCAGGACAAGTATGAATAGCAAATGGGCTTAGGTTAAATGGACCTAGGCTCATTTTTTTTATGCCATCAAACGATTGAATGGGCGTATTATTTGACGGCGCCACCATTCGGCACTGAAGATGAATCCAAAGATGCCATTCGCTTTTCCTCGGCTTACAGAATTTTCTATTGGGGACCTGTTGCGTGGGCGATCTACACCTTACCAGCCTTACCAATTTCCTATTATTATTAAAAATGAGTGAGGCTTGTCGCCCTGTGCTCGGAAAATACACGGATCCCTTTATCGGGAAACTAGTGGACATCATTTTCATGTTTGGCCTACTAGGTGGGTCAGGGGCAATTCTTGTGTTAGAATAGTTAAGAAGTGTGAGGTGATTCATAATGAAAAAATGGTTCTCAGTGCTCTTTGTGAGTATGTTGCTTCTTTTGGGTTGTTCTGAAAAAGACATGAATACCATGACGAATGAGTCGAATGAACAGGTAAATTCAACGGTTGAACAGGAAGATACATCTGCACAACAAGGAGAAGGAAAGCAACAGGAGTCTACTAATCTAGAGGTAAAAGGGATCTCTGGAAATGTCGTGAAGGTAGTGGATGGCGATACGATTGATGTGGAGATAGATGGAAAAAAAGAGAGAATTCGCATGATCTTAGTCGATACACCAGAGACGAAACATCCACGGCTGGGGGTTCAACCATTTGGTCCAGAAGCTTCTGCCTATACGAAGGAAAGACTATCAAACCAACAAGTCTTACTAGAAATGGATGTTCAGGAACGTGATCAATATGGTCGTCTTCTAGCTTATGTATGGATGGGGGATGAAAATTATAATCGAACATTAATTGAAAAAGGGTTGGCAAGAGTGGCCGTTTTCCCGCCGAATACAAAATATGTCGATGATTTTCGGGAAGCCCAAAAGCAGGCACAGGAAAAGGCAATAGGCATTTGGTCGATTGAGAATTATGTGACCGATCGCGGTTATAGAGAACAGGAAAAGGAACAAAAGCCAGCCCCATCTTCATCAGCGGGCGACTGCCAAATTAAAGGAAATATTTCAAGCCACGGAGATAAAATTTATCATGAACCAGGTGGTCAGTTTTATGATGTCACAAAAGCAGAAGAGATGTTTTGTACAAGACAGGAAGCAGAAGCGGCAGGATATCGAGCTTCGAAAAGATAATATACTATTAATGTTGTAGTATAGGGGAATAAAAAAGGGATTCTATCCTTTAAGATAGAAATCCCTTTTTTCATCATATTCAACCTAGCTACATTTGAACTGTAGTTTGGATCTCGCTTTGATTAGAAAAATTCTCTTTCTCAATCTTTTCCTCCCTCAAGATGTGACCATCCTTCAAATGGATCATTCGGTTGCCCAGTTTTTTCGCTTCTTCCTCATCATGTGTGACCATGATAACGGGAATACTCCACATTTTATGAAGACGAAGTAATTCTTGATGGCATTCCTTTCGGGTATTGGAATCGAGAGCAGAGAAGGGTTCATCTAATAATAAAACATCCGGTTCTGATGCAAGAGCACGTGTTAAGGCGACCCGTTGTTTTTCCCCGCCAGAAATTTGACGGGGATATTTATTTAATAAATGCCCAATCTTAAGCACCTCGATTAATTGATTAGCTAATGTTTCGTTTTTCATTCCATAGGCGATATTTTTTTGTACCGTCATATGGGGAAAAAGAGCGTAATCCTGAAACAAGTAGCCGATGTTTCGCTTTTGAACAGGAACCTTTTTTTTTCCTTCCCCAAAAAGTGTCTGATGATTCAAAACGATTTTCCCCTGTTCAGGGCTTACTAACCCGGCTATACAATTGAGGATTGTTGTTTTCCCAGATCCAGAAGGTCCAAATAAGACAACAATTTCATTATCTACTTGTAAGTTCACTTGAACTGTAAAATGGGGAAGTTGTTTGAGTATCGAAAGTGACAGCATAAGATTTATCCTCCCCATTTATTTCTCGTTTGTATATTTTAACATACTCCGCTTGCTCCACCAATTTAACCACATAATCGAACTAAAGCCCAAAGCGACGATGATGATGACCCAAAATGTGGCTACATCTGTATGACCTGCTTCCACGGCAAAATAGATAGCCATTGGAATCGTATCGGTTTTATTCGGAATATAACCGGCAAGCATTAAGGTAGCGCCGAATTCCCCTAAGGCTCTTGCGAAAGTGAGGACAAGGCCTGCAAGTAGACCGGGCCATGCAAGTGGAAATGCAATCGTCCAAAACACCCTCCATCTTGATGCACCGAGTGTTAGGGCCGCACGTTCTAAATTGGCATCGTATTGTTGAAAGGCAGCAGAGGCACTTTGGTACATTAATGGGAATGATACAACGATGGAAGCAAGCAATGCCCCATACCAAGTAAACACCACTTGGAAATCAAACCAATCCAAAAGCCATTTCCCAATCCACCCGTTTTTTCCGAATAGATAGAGTAATCCGAAACCAACAACTGTCGGGGGAAGCACCATTGGAAGCATCACTGCAGACTCGATGACATTTTTACCGAAAAAGGTTCTTCGTGACAGAAATCTCGCAAGCATTGTCCCGACTATAAATACGATGATTGTGGCAATGCTCGCAATTTTTAATGAAAGAATTAAAGGACTATAGTTCATAACATACACACCTAGCTCGTTCTTAGTAAAAACGGTTCGCCGTTATTTTTTGAATCCGTATTTTTTTAAAATGGATTGAGCTTTTTCAGATGACAGGAATTCAACAAATTGCTTCGCTTCGTCTTGATGTTTGGAAGCCTTAACAACAGCGGCAGGGTAAACAATCGGATCATGCCATTTTTCCTCTGCTTCAGCTAGTACTTGGACTTTATCAGACATCAATGCATCACTTGAATAAACTATGCCAAGATCGGCATTTCCTGATTCGACGTATGTAAGGACTTGGCGGACATCTTTCGCAAAAATGATTTTGTCTTTCACATGATTCCAAAGGTTGATAGATTCTAATGTATCTTTTGAATATTGACCTGCTGGGACACTTTCTGGTTCCCCTATGGATAATTGTTTCCAATCGTTTGATTTTAACTCTTGAAAGGAGGTAATATTGGGTTCGCTATCTTTCGGGGAAATCAGAACAAGTTTATTTCCAGTAAAGGAGGTGATCGTATCTTTTAAAACAAGATCCTTTTTTGCTAATGTATCTGTCCATTTCGAATCCGCGGATAAAAATACATCAACGGGTGCTCCTTGTTCAATTTGTTTTGCTAGATTTCCTGAGCCGCCAAAGCTAAAAGTCAAATCAATAGATGAATATTCTTTCAAAAAGGCTTTTTCAATCTCTGCCATCGCATCGGTTAAACTGGCGGCAGCTGATACGGTTAATTCTACTTTTTCAGTAGTCTTTTGGTCTTTTTCAACCTGTTCCCCTGTGTCATTTTCCTTGCTTTGACAGCCAGAGAAGATCATAGTAGCGATAAGGAAGAAGGTTAAAAAGACGGAAGAAAACTTCTTCATGCTTATACTCCCCCTTTACTAGATAGAATTAAAAAGATGTAACAAGCAAATAAATATGACGTTTAGTTATATTTGATTATAAATAATTATAAGTAGAAATAATTGATTTGTAAATGATAAAATAGAATAAACGAAGATAGGTTGGAGGAGAAAAAATGAAAGAAGAATCTTTTACAACAGAAGAAATTTCTCAAATCTTAAAGGTTTCAAAATTAACGGTCTATGATTTAATCAAAAAAGGCGAACTTGCTGCTTATAAGGTAGGGCGCCAAATGCGGGTAGATGCAGCTGATTTAGAAGCTTATAAGAATCGTACGAAAAAAGGTTTCACGAAAACACCCGCCAATATTAGTCAGCCCCAAGCTCCAAGTTCATATCCTCCATTAAAGCCAGGTTCAATCATTATAAGTGGTCAAGATAGCAGTCTCGACCTATTAGCAAAATATATTGAAAAAAAGACAAGAACGACTCGTCCTCTTCGTTCTTATGCTGGGAGTATAGACGGGCTTTTCTCGATGTATAAAGGGGAAGTCCAGATCGCAAGTACACATCTTTTGGACGGTGATACATTACAATACAATCTTTCATATATTAAAAAACTTCTCATTAGCCACTCATTTTTAGTGATTAGGTTTATTTCGAGAAAAGCAGGGTTGTATGTCGCAAAAGGAAATCCGAAACAATTATCGACATGGGAGGATTTAAAACGACCAGGAATTGTGCTGGTCAACCGTGAAAAAGGGTCAGGGGCACGCGTCTTATTGGATGAACAATTACGTATTTCCAAGATTCCTAGGGAGGATGTGAATGGTTACCATCATGAAGTAACGAGTCATTTTGCTGTGGCTGGTGCGATTGCAAAGGGAGAGGCTGATGTAGGGGTTGGAATCGAAAAACCAGCTCTTTTTGCTGGCATCGATTTCATTCCGCTCATCAATGAACATTATGACTTAGTCGTGTTAAAAAATGAACAGATGATGGCGCTTATTCCCATCATCCTAGACATTTTGCAATCAGATGAATGGAAAAAAGAACTCTCCGTCCTAGGGTATGACGTATCCAATATGGGAGAAATCCTGTATGAACAGTAGGGAAAGGGGGAATAAACCAATAGAAATTTCAAGGAATTAGAGAAAAAAGGAATAAATCTCAAAGAGCGGTCATATTGATTGGTAGAATGATTTCATGAGTGCCGACAATAAAGGAGGATACGACAAGTTGTATTCTATTTTACTTCAGGACAATTGGCTAGATGTCCATTTGCTTTTCACTTTAGCCATTTTTGCTTTTTTATATGGATTCCTCATTAAACATTACACAACGACCGCTCTTTTTTCTAAACAGTGCTTTTTATTTATCGTTAGTTTGATCTTATTCTATTTCAGTATAGAAAGTCCGATTTCCCATGTTTCAATGAGTACCCATATGGTCCAGATGAGCATTCTGTACTTCATGGTCCCACCTATTCTGCTACTAGGAATCCCCTCTCAAATTTTCCGCTTCCTTCATAGACATTCATGGACAAAAACGATGAAACCCTTTATTATCTCACCAAATCATGCTCTAATCTCCTTTGCCATTCTGTTCTTTCTTTATCATATTCCAAGTGTTTTAACATGGCTTCTTCAACATTCCTTCCTATTGAAAGGCTATTCAATCATTCTACTTCTTCTCGCTTTTCCAATGTGGTGGCCGATTGTTGCCCCAATGGATATTCTATGTGCTAAAAATAAGTTAAAAATGAAACGATATGCTACATTAAGTGGTATCTATCTTATGCCCGCTTGTCTATTTTTCATTTTAAGTGGTGTAATCGATTTGAATTCGCATCCTTTCCTTATGGATCCGTCACTTTGCCTGACCAATCCATCGGGTGCCATAGGATTTTTTCTTTCTCCGATTGGAATGAGGATCGATCAAGTGATCGCAGGTCTCCTTATGATGGGAATACATAAAATAGGAATGATCATCGCTTTTCGTTTACGAACAACAGAACATTCAGTAAACCAAAAAATTTTTTAACATTGAATTAATATTCACTTAACATATGTTTTGTAGAATTATATTTTGAAAATATGGTGAAAGTTCGTGTCGAACCCCTTTTTTTGACACTCCAACAACGGATAAAACCATTGATCAATCAAAATATGTATGAGGAAAGGTTCATTATGAGAAAAACAAAATTATTTCTTACATTACTCTTTACATTATTTGCCGCATCTCTGCCAATTACAGCGCATGCTTGGGATGGAAAGGCGGATGGCACAGGTACCCATGCAATTATAACTGAGCAAGCCGTAAAAATATTAAACAATGACTTAGACTCATCAGAACCACAAATAGTCAAACATAATGTACAAATTTTAAATCAGTATATTCATAAACTTAAATTTGGTTCTACATACCCTGATTATGACCCAAATGGCTGGAAGTTATATCAGGATCATTTTTGGGACCCAGATACAGGATATAATTTTACTCACACAGCCACTTGGTATACAAGTTGGACTGTTCCCGATACAGCTGACAGTCAGGCAAGAAAATATGCTACATTGGCTGCTTCTGACTGGAAAAAGGGAAATTATGAAAATGCCTCTTTTTTACTTGGTCAAGCCCTTCATTATATAGGGGATATAAATGTGCCTTATCATGCGGCAAATGTGACGAATGTGGAAGATCCCGCACATGCTAAATATGAAAAATTTGCAACTGACAGAAGCGATAAATACTTTGCCTCTACACTAGGTGGCACTACAAAGAGTTCCGTGTATTCCAAAATCCTTACTACCGATTGTTTTTCAACTTGGATTACAAAAAACAATACGAATTGGGGTAAAATGTCGAAGGACTTATACTATTCTAAATCGACAAGTTCAAATTCATGGGAGGATTGGGAGTATTCTGTTAGCCAAGCTATACCAAATTCTGAAAAGCATAGTGCAGAATTATTATACAGATTTATTAATGAAGTATCTGGCACCATGCCAGCATCTCAACCAAATTTCAATCAGTTTCAAGTAGTCATAAAAACAGCTGATATCCAGCATGCAGGTACGGATGATTACATATATTTTGGCTTCCAAACGAATGATGGAAAACAGTATGAGTTTACTTTAGACAACCCTGGAAATGACTTTGAACGGAATCAAACGGATACTTATACGATCACCTTGCCTACAACGATCGACGCTACAACCATTACAAATACATGGATTAGAAAAGCGAATTATCTTGCCGGAAGTGATGACTGGCAGCCTGAAAATATTAAACTTCTAATTAATGGTTCTGTTAAACAAGATGTAAATATTAACTCATGGCTTAAGGGCAATGTTACCTACACAATGCCTGTAGAAATCAATTAAAGAAGCGGTGCCAGTTTATTCTGGCGCCTCTTTGTATTGTTTAATTAGTAGGCACTTTTATATATGCCGTCTATAATTATTTTTAGCACATGATTCCAGAAATGGAGTAGTAGAGGCAAGACATTAAATAATAAGGCTAATGAAATGGTTCGAGATCATTTTAGGGTGAAAGATTATAAGCTTTTCCTATAGCTAGTGTATACTTGTAGAATGCGATCATACATAGATTGAGAGAAAACGGCTGAAACATATAAAAACATATAAAAATCAGAAAGATGAAATGGAAAGTTGAAAAACGTTTATGCTACATTTCCTAGCTTAATATATATTGGAAGCATACTAGTTCATACAAAAATAGTGGAAAGGAGAGTGGCCTAAAAATGGGATCGGTTTTAATCATCGCGGAAAAGCCAGATCAAGGAAGAACATTGGCTTCCCCTTTTAAAACAAAAAAGCAACAAGGATATATTGAAATTCTCCCAAACGACATTTTTGTAGATGGAGCCTATGTGACATGGGCCATCGGTCATCTCTGTCAATTAAAATCACCAGAAAAATATCATGAAGAATGGAAAAAATGGTCCCTTGATACATTGCCGATGATCCCAGAACGTTTTCAATATGAGATCAGCCCTTCAAAATATAAGCAATTCCAAATCGTAAAAAAACTCCTCGAGAGACAAGAGGTAACGGACATTATTCATGCGGGAGATGCCGGGCGGGAAGGAGAACTCATCATTCGCAATATCCTTCTTCTTACAGGTGTAAAAAAACCGATGAAGAGGTTGTGGATTTCATCTCTTACGAAAAAAGCAATTGAAGAAGGGTTTCGTCATTTATTAGAAGAATCAAAAACCCGCCATTTATTTTATGAAGCGTATACACGCGCATGTGCCGATTGGGTGGTAGGGATGAATGCTTCAAGAGTTTATAGTATTTTATTAAAACAAAAAGGAATGAGTGATGTTTTTTCCGCAGGGCGTGTGCAAACCCCAACATTAGCTTTAATCGTGAAAAGGGAAAAAGAAATCGAATCTTTTCAATCAGAGCCGTTTTGGGAAGTGATCGCAACTTTCCATCTAGAGGGAAAAACATATGAAGGAAAATGGCAGCAAAATAATGAATCCCGGATAAAGGATGAACAATTGGCGAAGAAAATTGCTGCCTTTTGTGAAAAGAAACCGTCTGAGGTCAAAGGAGTGGTGACAGAAAGAAAAGAATTTCAGCCACCTATGCTCTTTAATTTATCTTCGTTACAAGCGACTGCTAATAAACGATTTAAATTCTCACCGAAAAAAACATTAGATGTATTGCAAAATTTGTACCAAAAAGGAATTGTCTCCTATCCACGGACTTTATATACAAAAAAGGATATGGACATAATTGATAGAATAGGAGAAAAGTTGAATTATAACGGTTTATAGCATGTCCATATGTTGTGGACATAATGAAAGTGGACATAATGGGGTAATTAGTATTTCCGCGAAAACCATAACCGGAGACCCGTAACCATAACCGGAGACCAATTACAGGTATTTAGATTATTTGGGACAATCTATATTTATATTTTATACAATAGCTATTCATTCATAATAAAATTTAAACTTTTTAGTAAGAAGAATAGCACGTCGGCTTTTTCAAAACCTCTATATCAAAAACTTCTAATTTTTAATATATCTTTTTTATTGGTTCCTTCACTAAATTCCCTAAATAAATCTTCAGATTGACAGGCCGAAAAACTTTAAAAAATATAAAATATTAATTATGAGTTCAAATATTAAAGTTTAGTAGTTATTATGTTTTAAATGATTTACTCTTTGTATTTTTAGAACTTGAGTGGATAAACAATTTTTCATAATTGTTATGAAGGGAGAAAAACATCAAGATGAGCAAAACACTTATACTAACAGAAAAGCCTTCTGTAGCTAAAAATATAGCAGATGCACTAAAAATAAAAAGTAGACAGGATGGTTATTTTGAGGGCAACGATTATATTATCACATGGGCTTTTGGTCACCTATTACAGTTATTTGATGCAAAAGATTATGATGAGAAAATGGCAAAATGGAGAACAGAAAACTTTCCATTTATTCCTGATAAATTTAGATATAAGGTGAAATCAAATCAAAAAAATCGTGATAAAGAAGATTTAGGCGCAAAAAAACAATTGAAGATCATATATAGTCTAATTAAAAGAAATGATGTTACTAATCTTATATCTGCGTGTGACTATGATAGAGAGGGACAAATTATTGGAGATACGATCTTATATAAGATAAGACATGGTAAAAAGGTTTATCGTTTACTATTAAATGAGTGGACACCGAATGAAATACTAAAGGGTCTTAATAATATAATATCCAATGATGAGATGATTCCTTTAAGAAATGCAGGTATAGGTAGACAATGGGCAGATTGGACAATAGGAATTAACCTTACTTCTATGGCAACTTTAAAATATCAAGAGGGTAAAGGACAAGCACTTAATATTGGACGAGTTTTGCTACCAACTTTAAAGATTATTTATGACAGAGATAAAGAAATAGAAAATTTCGTTCCAGAAGATTATTTTAAACTAAAAGCATTATTTGCAACCCTATCAGGTAGTGAATATGAAGGGATTTATCATCTTAACAATGAGGATAAATTTAAAGATAAACAAATTCTAATGGATATTCATTCCCTTTTGTCTGGAAAAGAGGGAGCCGTATCTGAAAAAAACGTTGAGAAGAAAAATGAATATCCTCCCTATTTATTTAATTTATCCAATCTTCAAGGGTTTATTACGAACAAATATCAGGGCTGGACTTCGGACAAAGTTTTGCGGATTTCACAATCATTGTATGAGAAAAAACTAATTACCTATCCTCGGACCTCAAGCAATTTTTTGGATGAAAGTCTTGTTGAACGGGCAGAAAATGTTTTGAATGTTCTAAAAAAGGGACTGCCTTATGAAAGTGAACTGAGATTTACAAGAACAAAAAGGGTATTTAATAATGAGAAGGTTGAAAGCCACAGTGCCATTATTCCAACGTATTTAGTCCCTAAATCATTGACTAAAGATGAAATGATTGTATATAATGCTGTGAAAAATAGGTTCTTAATGCAATTTATGCCTATAGCGGAATATGAAGAGACTACTCTAACCACAATTGTAAATAATGTAGAGGGAGAATTTTTATCAAAAGGAAGGGTTCAATTAGTCGAAGGTTGGAAAAAGGTTGAGGAAATAGAAACAAAAGAATCCACTCTTCCATTTGTAGAAATTAATGAAAATGTCACTGTCAAAAATCATGAAGTAACAGCAAATAAAACTAAACCACCTAAATATCATACAGAAAAGACTCTATTACGAGTTATGGAAACAGCTGGTTATAGGAGTTTTTTTAAATGGGCAGAATCCATAAAACTAGTAATATAATAAATATACGTATTTTGCCTGATAATGTTTTGGGTTAAAATAATCATACAAGTTTGATTATCATTTGTCTACAGAAAATGCATCAAATATTGGATGTTTTTTGAAAAAAAAAATGAAGGAATAAGATAGATTTTAGATAGATTTGGAGGTTCAGCTGTGTCAAAAAAGTTAATCATCTCGGAAAAACCATCAGTTGCCAAAAATATTGCGGATGCGTTAAAAATTAAGACTAGAAAAGAAGGGTACTTTGAAGGTAAGGACTATTTCGTTACATGGGCTTTTGGTCATTTGTTACAGCTCTATGATGCCAAAGATTATGATGAGAGTATGACAAGGTGGAGTATGGACAACTTTCCATTTATCCCTTCCCACTTTCGCTATAAGGTAAAAAGTGATCCAAGAAATAAAGAGAAAGAAGATCTCGGTGCTAAAAAGCAGTTAAAAATCATTTATAGTTTGATCAAACGAAATGACATAGATACCGTTATTTCGGCATGTGATTTTGATCGTGAAGGACAGATCATTGGGGATACTATTATTTATAATCTTAAGACAAAAAAACAAGTTTATCGCTTATTACTGAACGAATGGACACCAAATGAAGTGATAAAAGGAATACGAAACCTAAAGCCTAATACAGAAATGAAACCTCTCCAAGATGCAGGAATAAGCAGACAATGGGCAGATTGGGTCATCGGAATTAATTTAACGTCTGTTGCTACATTAAAGTACCAAAAAGGTACAGGACAAGCTCTAAATATAGGAAGAGTACTCTTACCAACTTTAAAGATTATTTATGATCGGGATAAAGAAATAGAAAATTTTATACCAGAAACATATTTTAAATTGACTGCAACCTTTCAGACTAAGGATAACAAGGTGTATGAAGGAACGTATTTTGAGAAAAATGAGGATAAATTTAAAAATAAAGAAACCTTAGAGTTAATTGAACAGGCTCTTTCAAATCAGAAGTCAACTATCGTCGACAAAAAAGTAGAAAGAAAACGTGAATATCCACCTTATTTATTTAATCTTTCAAACTTACAAGGATATATCACAAGTAAATATAAAGGCTGGACTTCTGACAAGGTATTAAAAGTAGCACAGTCACTTTATGAAAAAAAGTATATTACTTACCCTCGTACAGCGAGTACTGTTTTAGAGGAAAGTTTAGTAGATAAAGCATCGAAGGTACTCGATAACTTAAAACAAGGATTACCTTATGCTGATGAATTAAATTTTATAAAATCTAAACGAGCTTTTGATAATTCTAAGGTTGAGAGTCATAGTGCCATTATTCCCACATATTTAATCCCAAAATCTTTAACTCAGGATGAGGAAATCGTTTATAATTCAATCAAAAATAGATTTATTATGCAATTTATGCCTGTTGCTGAGTATGAGGAAACAAAAATTATTACACAAGTTAATCATAGTGAGATAAAAGGAGTTTTCACTTCCAAAGGAAAAGTTCAACTTGCCGAAGGATGGAAAAAGGTCGAGAAAATTGAATCAAAAGATACGATTTTGCCATTTGTGAATATCAATGACATGGTGGACATAATAAACCATTCTATTTCATCTCACGTTACGAAACCACCGAAGCAACACACAGAAAAAACTCTTTTAAAAAAGATGGAAACATGTGGTAAAGGTCTCGATGACGAGGATAATGAAGAAATGTTAACGGCAATTTTAAGTGGTTACAGTATTGGAACACCTGCTACAAGGGCCGAAACGATTAAAAAATTAAAAGATGTCGGCTATATTACCACGCAAAATAAAAGTTTAATATGTACTGAACTTGGAAGAAGATTAGTAGAAACATTTCCAATTAAGGAATTGTTTGATTTGGAGTTTACAGGTCGGTTAGAAAAAACATTATCAGATATCGAAAAGGGAAAATTCTCAAAGCAGGAATTTCTTAACGTAATTTTTGATTTTACTTCTAAAGCTGTTGATAAAATTAAAAAGGAAGAACAAGTAATTATTCATGAAGTGGCAAGTGAAAAAAAGCAAATTGAGGTATTAGGCAAGTGCCCTGTCTGTGGCCATGGGGTTATCGAAGGCCAAAAAGGATTTGGTTGTAGTAATTGGAAAAACGGATGTAAATTTGTTATTTGGAAAAATGATAAATTTTTGGCAACGATGAAGAAAAAGCCAACGAAAACGATGGTAAAGTCACTATTGAAAAATGGAGTAGTGACAGTAAAAGGACTAACAAGTAAAAAAGGAAACAAATTTGATGCTGTTATGAGATATGAAAAGAATCAAGAAAACGAGTATTTCAGCTGGAAGATGGAGTTTAATAGGTAAATCTGTTTTACATTATGCAGGGTAAAGAGGCTGATTAATTAGTTTTTGATTAATTCCGTAGAACGGAAAAATTAGATATTTAACATATTCAAAATAAATTGCATAAAATGAAAATGAGAAAAAAATGTCCATTATCAGACCACCCTATGGGCGGTTGAATTTTTTTTGTTTTTATGAAATCAAGGATATGAGCCAAAAGAAAACACTAAAAATCATACATTAATTAAAGATAAAAAATAGAACTTGCCATAGTAAATAATTATATTGATAATAAAAAGAAATGGAACCATGACTTGCAAATTTAGGAGGGATAGTATACCACATAAAATTACGTTAACAGGAAAACCAGTGAGTTCATTACGGCAGAATGAGTCTTACTATACCTTTGGGAGGAGAAAGGCTCTCCACCAGCACCGAAGGAATTACCCAAGAGTTCAACTATTACATATACAGTTTTTATTAATCAAAAGCAGTTAAAGAAAGCCGAATTAACGGAAGAAAACATACAAAAAAAAGAGTCATGGTACAAGGTGAGCCAATCTTAGATGTGCCTGTTGATGATTGTCCAGGGGAAATTGGTGTTGTCTGTTTCCAAGTATCAATCATTCCTGAAAAACAGAAAGAAAAAGAATTAGATAAAGGGCGTCCAAAACCGACAAAAGAAGAAGTAAAAGTCGGAGTGCGATCAAAAGGCCCAGCAGATACGGAAGATTTCATTTCTATCGAACAAATCAATGTTCCTGAAGCGTTTTTGAACTCAACACCTAACCCTGAAAAAACACAGAAAGTTGTGGACTATGTCAAACGGACAGGCTATTTAGATGAGCCTATTACGATTAATCGGGAGACAAAGGTCCTCACGGATGGATATAGACGATATATCGTGGCTAAAAAAGTGAAATTAGATGCTAAAAACAAATTTAAAATATTTTATGAAACTACTTATTATGTATCTACTAAGTTCTTAATATAGTAAAAAACGGCAGAGGGAAAAAATCCTATGATCAACTAATAATTAAACCTCTGCTTTTTTTAAAAGGAATACTGTAGCAATCATCACAAACTCCATTATTATCTTGGTATTCCCGTTCATCCATTATTTCTTTATCACATTCAGAACATTTCAACGGCTGTTTCTCGACAGATTCTCCAATGCGATTCATAACCTCAACTCCTTTTTAATTTATAAAATTCTATATAAGTGGTTTATTCCCTGCTTAAAAAAGTACAGCTAAGCAAATGGCTACCCCTTATTTATGGGGTTAAGGGTAATTTTACTAGATTCTTATGGAAAAGAACTTGAAATTGAAAATAAAGTGATTGGAGAAATTATATTTGACTCTGAAAAGGAGATAGAATTTTTTATTTACTGTATTAAGACAAGCCTGCCATTAAACTTTCAATACAAAGTAATTAAAGAAGGATGATTATCAGTTAAAATGAATGCAGTTAACTAACTCATTTTTTTCATTAATACTAAAGTAATCATAAGTTTACTTTTTTAGGGAATGATAACTTTGTTAAATTACATAAATCATGTAAGGAAGGGAGAACAACCATGGATAAAAAATGATTCCTAATTCTTGTAAGTATACTTTTAACTGCCATGTTAATAGTGGGGTGTAATAACAATGATCAGAATCCACCACCAGATGATAACAATAATGTTATTGACAATAATGATGGGAACAATGATCAAAATGATATTACAGACCCTGAAAACGTACCAGGCGTAGATGAAGATGATAATATGTTTAAAGATGATGAAAATGATACATACCCAGATCTAGAAAATCCGATTGAAGATGCTGAAGATATAGGTGATAGGGATAACAAAGATGAATAAACGTTTTTTTAACAACTAATTAAAAACGCCGATGCTCCTTCAACGATAAAGGAAAATCGGCGTTTTAATTATTTGTTCTTGCCTTGTATTTGATTAAGTACTAATTCCTTCGAAAACTCAGTTACAGCTGTAGCCATTCTTTTCATTTGACCATTATTAGCCATGTTTTGGATTGGGGCAAATATATTTCTGTTTCCATTTCTTCTTGATCCAAAAACAGCAGCTACACTAACCCCTAAGCCTAATAAAGAGGCCCATAAATCTCCTCTATTGTTTCTTTTTCTGTTAAACATATTGAAAAGGTTTTGCTTTCTGCCTATATTAAAAAGATTGTTCACCCAGTTATTCAATATCAAATACTTCCTCGATCGAGTATTTGGAAGAGATAATGAATTACCCTTCCAAATTTAATATTTACATTCAAATGTTTGAATATACTGGCAATAATTTAATGGAATTTACAATTGTAACTGCTAAACTAGACTCAACAGTTTTCCACAATTAAGAGTAAACAGATTTCTACAAATAAGACTCAACAGTTTACTACTTTATTATACCTTTCGGTATACTTAGGCGGAGTATGTCGAAAGGGAGAGAACAGGAGTGGAAAAGTGGATGGTTTATCAAGAAGTACATCGTTTAAAGAGTATGGGCTTCTCAAAAAGTAAGATAGCAAGTAAATTAAAGATTTCTAGAAATAGAGTGATTGAATATTTAAACATGACCCCAGATGAATTCGCTGAATTTATAGCATCTTTACAAAATCGTTCTAAGAAACTAGATCCCTACAAAAATTACATAGTGACGTGGCTAAAAGAATTTCCAGATGCAACAAGTGCTCAAGTTTATGATTGGCTACAAGAAAAATATAATGTCGATTCAGTGGCTGAAAATACGGTTCGAAACTATGTAAATGACTTGAGAGACAAATATCATATTCCAAGAAAACCAATAGAAAGAATGTATGGCACTGTAGATGAACTACCGATGGGTAAACAGATGCAAGTAGATTTTGGAGAAATCATTGTGTTTACAGAGACAGGACAGAGAAAAAAACTTTATGTAGCCGGATTCATCTTATCCCACTCAAGATTTAAGTATATAGAGTGGTTAGATCGGTCACTTAGAACAGCTGACTTAATTAGGATGCAAGAAAATGCATTTCGATTTTTTGAAGGAATGACAGAAGAAATTGTTTATGACCAAGATCGTTTATTGGCAGTTAGTGAGAATTCTGGGGATTTAATTCTCACAGATTCCTTTTCAAAATACCATAAAACTAGAAAGTTTAAGATATATCTATGTAGAAAAAGCGACCCAGAATCAAAAGGAAAAATAGAACAAGTTATAAAATATGCCAAGAATAATTTTGCAAAACATCGCATCTATAAGGACCTAAACTCATGGCAACAATCTTCTTTGAAGTGGTTGAAAAGAACGGGGAACTATAAGGTTCATCATAATATAAAGAAAAGACCTTTCGAAGTGCACGCCCTCGAAAAGCAGCATCTTCAAAAGGTCAATGGAGATTATATTTTCGAAAATATCTCATCTATTAATATAACAAGAACAATCCATAAAGACAATGTTATACGTTTTAATGGAAATCGGTATAGTGTTCCGTTAGGAACATTTCAAATTGGGAGAGAAAATACTGCTTATATATCTGCGAATGAGGAAGAATTAAGTATCTACCTCCATCCAAACAGCAGTCCAATTGCGGTCCATAAATTATCGAAAGAGAAAGGAAAAGTCATAACAGACCCCTTACACCGACAACGATCTCAAACAAAGAAAGATAGACTGGCAGAACAAATAACAAAAGAATTAGCCGACACAAACGATGCAGCTTGGCTCGTAATGACCTTACAAAAGCATTATCCAAGACATACTATTGATCAATTAAAAGTGGTATTAAAAGCAGTTGAACAATACCCCCAATATGTTAATGAAGCAATAAAAGAAATGAAAAGGCTAGGATTAACCAGCGCGAATGATTTAAGAGATATCGCCATTTCATTGGAGATACAGAAACAGAAAGAAGTACCTAAAAAGCAATTAATCAATGAAAAATATAAGGATATGATAGCTCCTGAGCGTTCTCAAGATATCTACCTCCGAGTACTACAAGGAGGTAAATAAGATGACAGATTCCTATTTTGAGCTTCAACAAAAATCTAGAACCCTTAGATTAGCAGAAACCGCAAAGGAACTTCCAAATATGCTTAGGGAAGCAGAATCAAAGGGATGGACTTACTATGAATTTATTAATCAAGTACTCGGATATGAATTGAATTGTCGGGAAGAAAAGAATCGATCCAAGTTGATGAAATGGGCAGATTTTCCGCAGGAATTTACACTAGACCAATTTAAATTGGAGGAACAATCTGCGATTGGTGAGAAGCAAATAAATGTTCTCAAAGAACTATCTTGGATTGAAGAAAACTTCACATTAATTGTAATGGGACCACCTGGAGTAGGAAAAACACATCTCTCAACTGGGTTAGGGATTCATGCAGTTAACCAAGGCTATCAAGTTTCATTTGTATCTATGGATCACTTACTCTATATACTCAAGACAAGAGAATATATAAATAAATCAAAAACGAGATACAAAAGAATTACGACATCTGATTTAATCATCATTGATGACGTTATGTATATGGCATATGAAACACAAGAAGCGCAGCTTTTCTTTCAGTTTATCTATGATATGTATGACAAAACAGCATTCATCTTAACGTCTAATAAGGGGCCAGGTGAATGGGGAAAATTTTTAGGAGATACAACATTAACAACGCCGATCTTAGATCGCCTCCTCCATAGAAGTGAAATCATTACGTTCGATGAAAATCACGATAGTATCAGAATGAAATACAGACAGGCATTATTTAACGAGAAAGGTGTTGAATCTTAATTGGGATAAACTGTTGAATCTTAATTGCGGAAAACTGTTTAATTCTACTTGACGGTTACAACAATTCAGATTGTTAGTTAATGACAGCAATTTTCACATGTCATTGTAAACCATAGTTAACAAAAGGGATTACTGCTCTCAATGTTTGACTTTTTAAATCTCTGTAGGGGGTATAAACCTGATTATAAAAAGGGGTATAAAGCATTAGGAATCGTATCCTTCCTCAAATATTTACCTAAGATGATGTATCATATGTTGAGGTTAGATTTTGGTTTTTGCTTTATTAAACTTCCGCATTTCCCCAATAACTTATATACTTTCCTTTGCGTTAAATGACTCAAACAAACTGCAAAAAATCATTCTTTATATTAATCAACTAATAGTTCATTATAGAATAATTTGGTGCGGATGATTACCAATGACAGGGGGGAACTGTATCTCACAAAATCCCCCCCATAATTGCGTTTTGTATCATAGGGTTTCTAGAAAAGATTCATTGAAAGGGAGGAAATAAACATGGCTAATCAAATTGATACTAATAAATTGAAACAAGCAGAGGCAGTTACTTCTATTGTAAAAGATATGATCACTTCTGCAATTGAACAATCTGCTGCTAACACCACTCTTGCTTCAGAAGCATCCCCCTCTGTTAGGATAGGTGTCGTACGAACTTTAGTGTTATAGTTTAAGAAATAACACGGAGGTCAATCTTTTCCGATGAATAATCTTGGGATTTGATGTGCTAAGATATAGCCAGAAACCAATGATAGGCAAAACAAGGACGATTATTATCCAATTCAAAGCCTTGGCCGGACGACGAACTTCCCAAATAGCTATGAATAACATAAAGAACGTATTTAACATGTATAGATAAAAAATCCACTCCAACTAAAATTCCCTCCTTAGTTTTTCCATTATCATGTACAAACAATGTACACCATGTAGAAGTTTTATAACAACGAAAAGCAACGGTTTCAAAAAGGGATTATTGCCTTTTGCTTTGGGCATCTTCCAATCCATTCTTTACATTAATTAAGCCACTACCAAATTCGTGATCAGTTCCAGGGATTCCTAAATCATAAGTAGAATTCTTAATAATGTCTATTACTTCTTGGTTCGTTAAATTAGGGTTTACTGAAAGCAAAAGACCTGCTAGTCCTGCTACATGTGGTGAAGCCATAGAAGTACCTGAAAGGGCAGCATACTGCTGGTTAAAATAGGTGCTCGGAATTTGAACTCCGGGAGCTGCAACATCGATATAATCTCCATAATTTGAGAAGGGGGCACGTTGTCCGGTGTAACTTACGGCGGCGACACTTAGAACCTTAGAAAAAGCAGCTGGATAGCTCGGCTGCATAGTATTTTCATTTCCTGCTGCAGCAATCAAGACAACATTTTTACTGTATGCATAATCGATTGCCCCTTTTAAAAGGGAAGAATGCTGATAATTGCCTAAACTCATATTAATGACATCGGCTCCATGATCCACTGCCCAAAAAATCCCTTTTGCTATATCAAAAGTCGTCCCATGCCCTTCGGCACCCATTGCTTTTATAGGCATTATTTTGTTATACCAAGTGATGCCTGCAACACCTTCATGGTTGTTTGTTTCCGATGCAATGATTCCTGCTACATGGGTGCCATGCCCGTTGTCATCATCAGGGAAATTATTATTCAACAGTACATTATAACCATTTGTAATTCGTCTTCTCAAATCAGGATGGTCCAGATCAACGCCAGTGTCTATAACAGCAATAATGATATGTTCATCCCCTTTGGTGATATCCCAGCCTGCTTCTGCTTGAATTGCCGATAAGTTCCATTGGTATTGTTCTCTATATAGCAAATCATTAGGAAGTCCAATTTGATTTTGCAGATAAAGATAATTGGGTTCAGCAAATTCAACCATAGCCTGTCTGTTAAAATATTCAATAAGTTCCTTGGTCGAAAGCGTATTAGAACGAAAAACAATCGTAGAATTTAGCTTTTTAATGATAGTGCCATTTATCTCCTGTGTTATCCTTTTTATTTCCTTTGTTGAGGGAAGAGTCTTGAATGTAACGTTTACTTCTTTCTTAATATAATGACTCTCAGTTTTTTCATTGTGTTTAATTAGAAAAACGGAAGGATCATTTTTTAATTGATTCTTGATGGTTTGACCCATGGAAAGGCTGTTTATTTGAAGAACATTTTTTTCGTTTTCAACATTTTGGACATTGGTTATAGGGGGATTTAATTTGTTTTTGACAGCAACTGTTTTATTTTCGGGATTCTCTTTGTTTCTTGTATTTGGTACTATGAATAATAACCCTATGGATAGAAGAATAAGTACGGAAACAGTAACCAATAAGGACTTTCGTAATTTTGTCATGAGACACCTCTATAAATTTGTTATTAGAAAATGCTGCAATATAAGTATTAAATTTCTTATTAACATCCTTGAATCTTGATACATAAAGAACACCGTTTGAGAACAAACGGTGTATAAACTTATTCATCAATAGTATCTGGATCTGTTGCGTCTTCAGGATCTTCAATTGATTCTTCTGTATCAGGAGTGACATTATGTTCATCAATAGTATCTGGATCTGTTGCGTCGATTGGATCTTCAATTGGTTCTTCTGTATCAGGGGTGACATTATGTTCATCAATAGTATCTGAATCTGTTGCGTCGATTGGATCTTCAATTGGTTCTTCTGTATCAGGGGTGACATTATGTTGGTCAATAGTATCTGAATCTGTTGCGTCGATTGGATCTTCAATTGGTTCCTCTGTCCCTGGAGTTACATCCTCCGGTGGTGGATTATTATCGTCATCTCCATTATTACACCCTAATAACAAGAAAATTGAAAGAAAAACCGTTGATAAAAGTTTCATCCACTTAAGATTCATCTTACCGCCGCCCTTTCGATTGTTGTAAATTCTAAATTATTTTCTAGGTTGGTTAACAACTAACCAACCTTTTGTCTCGCATAACTATTGTTGTTTTACCTTGAGTTTATTCTTCTTGAACACGTGTTCTTTTATTGTATTACATTACCTCTATATGGATCTTGACTTTGCATGTAGTTAGAAAATTGCTGAACCGATTGTTGAATAGTTTGTGGAGTTTCTTTTTCCAAACCGTACCATCCGTTTTTAAACATTAAGTTATATAGATTGCGGTGACAGTCTTCTGTTTCTTGGGAAACAGACGCTATTGTACGATACAACGATTCATGGCTAGCTTCTTTTAATGCAGTCGAGTATGAGGAAGATATATATTTTTCCGTAGTTAAGGAATCGTTTAGAAAATCTCTATCGTTCATTTGCGGCGTCTTAGGGACTGGTGTTTCAGGGTTTTTAATCCTGTTTGGAGTATTATTTTCCACTATACTTTCCTCCTTATTGATTCATATTTTGTGAAGGTTGAGTTACATACTGTTGCATCTGTTGAAGCAGCTGTTGATAGTGTCGATCATGCATTTGTCCAGCTTGTTCAAGTGCTGCTCTTACTTCGGGATTTTGACATTGTTGAGCGAAAAAATGCATTTTCTTCATCGCAAGTAAATTCCAGCTTAACATATCGTTTACATAGAGATGATCCTTTGTTGACATTATTTCAGGCGGTTGTGTCATTAAAGCTTGTGCTTGTTGATTATTCATACCCGTCTGCATTTGTTGCATGATGTTTCCTCCTTGTTAACAATGTTGTAATCACTTGGTAGATTGCCACACAGCGGTCAAAAATATGCAGGTATTTTAGACTGGTTTTAAAGACCCCCCCACCTCTAGATAGCATTAAATACTCCCCACCTATACGCAGGTGGGGAGTATTTGTGGCTAAACTAAATATTAATTTATCCTATTCCAGATTCTGTCTAGGTCCAAGGCAACATATATTTTATCACCATTAATTTCCTTATGTATAATAGGATTGGAAAAATACTGATTTATATTTTTATTAAATTGCTTATACCTTGCTCGTGGTTTTGGTCCATATAAATCGTTTCAGGATAGCCCTTATACATACTCCGTCTACCTCTTTTTTAATTTTATGAAAAATACCAACTGCATCAATACTCCATTTCTAAATAAGCATACCAGTCTTGCTTCTCGAAAAGGAAAATCCCCCTCGAATTGTAAAACAATTGTACTTTAATCAGCTTTTACAAAAGTACAACCGTCAAATTTACCCTATTCTCTCTTCCTTGGTTTTTTTTGCCAAGAGTATTTTTTCCGAAAATGTATGAATAAATATTTCTATCTTCAAACATTCTAAGAAAGGTTTCAAAAAAAAATAATAGGAGGTGTTATTCATGTCAGTCATAAATGACGTTAAAACAGCTTTAGCCGGATTAAAAAGCGCTCAAGCTAGCTTTGAAACATTTGCTCTTAGTACAGATAAGGAACAAGCGAAGCAGCTTTACCAAGATGCTGCTAAACAAACCCAATCTGTTTTACAAAGCGTTGAACCACGCGTTCAACAAATCGAACAAGAAGAACCACAATATGCTCATGACGGAAACCAAGCTTCCCAAGGCAGTACGCAAGTGTCACAAGGTCAATACGGTACTGAGTTCGCAAGCCAAAATAATGCACAACAAGTAAGACAAAAAAACCAACATGCCCAGTCTTAAAAAATAAATAACTGAATCACACGTTTGTACAATTCTGAAGCTTTATGTCGCCAAAAATTTTTATGTGTTGATTCATTTGTTACCAATAAAAAAATCCTTAGCTAGATTAGAGGGGAGTTAAGACTCGCTCCCTTACTAAAATTTTTTTTAAAAATAAAAAGGAGCAATTGTTATGCGATTACCCGAAGACTTCAAAAGAGCTAGGCATAAAAAAGAAGAAGGGTTAAGTTTAGATCAATGCTTTTCACATCCCATTATACATAGGGAGATACGTGGGGATAAAGTATTCGTTCCATTAGATTTAAAGAGAATTTGGAATCAAATATAGCAACCGTTTGGATTAAACGGATATTTTATTTATTAAGAGAAAAAGGATATTAATTTAGTTTTCAAACCCTTACTTCATAATATTATTTTTAGATAAAAAATATGGATTACATTTGAATTATAAAGAAAACCATTTTTCATCATTCTAACAAAGGTTATTAAAAACATTAAAGGAGTCGTTATTCAATGACAGTAATAAATGATGTTAAGACAGCTCTAGCGGGATTGAAAAGTGCGCAGGCTAGCTTTGAAACATTTGCTCTTAGTACAGATAATGAGCAAGCGAAGCAGCTTTACCAAGATGCTGCTAAACAAACCCAATCCGTTCTACAAAGCCTTGAACCACGCGTTCAACAAATCGAACAAGAAGAACCTCAATACAAACAACAATAATTAAAAAGACAAAAAAAGGTTGGTCGAGTAAACCAACCTTTTTTACTCTCTCAATAATGGATAAAACACAGAGGTGATTTTTCATGATATATAAAATAACACTAGCATTGCATTAAATTAATTTTATTATTAAAAATACTCGAAATGTTCAATTTTATTGTTTTGCGCAAAGAAAAAGTCCTTTATAATGGATA